>CAZGMV010000039.1:0-6264 GCA_964526875.1 Candidatus Woesearchaeota archaeon
CAAGAATAATAAGAAGACAAAGCTGGAGTTTATTACCTTATGTCTCTTTATTAATAAGTGCTGGTGTTGCCTTAGCTAAAAAGAAGAAATATAGGAAATTTACAAAATATAAAAGACCTTCTATTTATTTAAAACTAGCACAAGTTAAATATAAAAAATCTTTAATAGAAAAAATCATTAGCTCAATAAACAAAACAATTAAAGTAAAGAAAAAAGAATTAGAAGAATTTGTAATTCCTTTGATTACTAAACTTTATAAGAAAAATAAAGAAGTTGCTCTTAAGTTAGCAAACATTTATGGTTTAAGCGAAGAAGAAGTAAAGGTACTAATTTAGTTTATTTTTAATGTTAGTTTTATAAAAATTAAATATAATAATTAAATTACCATGACTTACCAACCAAATTTTAATAAAGAATTGTATAATTGGTTTCTTTTTCAATTATTTAAAACAAATCAAGAATTAAAACTAAATATTTCTGGCGAAGTCTTAACTTATTCTGCAAAAGTCCTAGCTGAAGGAGTTGAAGAAAATTACCAAAAAAAAGATTGGTTAGATTTATTTGGAAATGCAAAAGACGAATTTGAAATACTTTATTCCTTTAAAAAGGCAGGAGATGAAAAGATTATTAGAGGTGGATGGTTTTATGAAAGCTATAAGTATTTGAGTCTAGAAGATATTGTAGGATTAGGAAGTTATTTCTTTAGACAAGCTGCTGATCTTGCTAAATACCTTAATTTAGTTAGGGAAAGTAATTTATACGAAGAAATTTCAGAAAACTTTGAAGAGTTAATTATACATGTAAGAGAAACAAGAAGAAATATTGAAGAAAGTAAAGAGCTTTATAATTTATTTGAAAAAAAAGAAATAAAAAAATTGATATATAAATCATTCACTATTTAAAGTAGATTTTATTTGTTGTTTTAAATTTATATACTCTCTAACAACTAATTTTAGATCTTTGACTGTTGTAACATTTTTCACTTCCTCTTTCAAGCTTTCTATTTCCATTAAATAATTGGAATAAACATCTTCTTCATCCTCAATAGATGACGTTTCATTTTCTAGAGCATTTAACAAATTAACCAATTCTTCTGTTTCATTATCATTCTTGCCCATTGCTTCTAAAATTTTCAATTCTAAATTATTCAGCTTTATCTCTAATTTCTCTTTGATTATTTCTATTATTTCTTTTCTCAATTCAGGAGTTAATCTTTTTCTTTGCTTTATCATATTTATAACTTTCTTTTTGATCGCAGGTATTCTTTTCTTTAATTCCTTATCTTTTATACCAATTTCTTCTCTGATTTTCTTTTTGTTTTTTTCAATCTCTCTTATTCTTTTTAAAAATTTCAACTTTTTTTCTTTATCAATTTTATGGATTTTATAAATCGGTAAGATTGTTCTGTCGTTAATTTTTCCTTTCTTTCTATCCAATATATGTGACCAAGGAATTAATTTAAACCCATTTTTTTTCAAAATATCAGCAACAAATTTGTTTGATGTTCTAACAATTAAATCATATTTTCTGAAGAAGAATATTGTTCTTACTAAACCTTTTTTATTGTTTTTTGCTTCAATTAATTTATCAATTACTTCACTTTTTAAGTAATTTGAAAATAAATTCTTAATTTCTTCATCACTCATTGAATCAATAAGCTTGTATTTTTTAATACTTCCTATATCAACCTCTCCAACACTATTTATTGGATGACAATCTATTTTTACTTTTGTTCTGTCAATGTTATGCTTTCTCAACAACTCTTCTACTTTTAACTTAGCAAAGCACTTGTTTTTTCCGGTTACGTTATATACACCATGAGGATTTTTTATAATACATTCTGTTGGCTCATATACGCTTGGACAAATTATATGGTTGTTCATATTACTATTATTTATGCTTATATTTCTCATATGGATTGGTACAAGTCCATAATTACTACTATTACTTTCATTACCATTATTATCGTTTACATCCCCCCCACTAACTTCTTTACAATCTATTTTCGCATCTTTTTCACTTAATCCATGAGATCTTAACATAGTTCTAATCCTAACCCTCGCCTTACATTCATTAGAACCCCTAAATTTAAATTTTTTTCCGTTATTAACTATGACTTCACAAACAACTGGTTTATAGACCTCTGGACAATAAACTTGTTGACTATTACCTCCTTCTACATTACTGCTTACAGGATAACAAGTTATTTTTACTTGACTTTCATCTATATTATGTTCTTTCAGCAATTTTTTTACTTTTAACTTAGCATAACATTCGTTACTCCCTTTTACTTCATACCTTCCATTTGAATTTTCAATTATACATTTTGTTGGCTTATATACATTTGGACAATAAACTTGTTGGCCACTACTTACATTGCTAATACTATTACTATTAACATTATCAATACCGAAAACTGGAACACTTCCTACGCTTAGCAGAATACCAAGGCTTAACAACCCTCCAACAATTTTTTTTCTTGTTGTCATTATAAAAAACCTAAATAAGTTTTTATAAATCTTACTATTCATTTATAAGTTAGTTATGAACGTTATCAATTCAAACAAAAACATAACAAAAAAGTTATGTTATTTGAACAACTTTTGTCCTAATTGTAATGGGAGAATAAGTGATGAAAGATTAAAAAAAGGTTTACCTTGTGAAAAATGTTGGCCTTTTGAGTTTAAACCTTTAGATTTAATTTTAAAAGAAGAAAAAGAGGTAGAAAAATATTTAAAAAATTTAAGACCTATTATTAACTTCTTTAAGGAAACTAAAGATTTTGAGAAATACTTTGAAAAATTGACAAAAAATAAACCATGGTCTTTACAAATTACTTGGGCAAAAAGAGTTTTTTTAAATGAGTCATTTGCTATTATAGCTCCAACAGGTATAGGAAAAACAACTTTTGGCCTTGTTTCTAGTTCTTATTTAGTTGAAAAAAAGAATTGGAAAGTCTATCTTTTATTACCAACAACTTTATTGGTGAAACAAGTTAGCGAAAGGTTGTTAAATTTAAATCCTAATTTGAATTTGCTATTTTATCACTCAGATCTGACAAAAAAACAAAAAGAAGAGTTCTTAAAAAAATTGGAAAATAATGAGTTTCAAATTTTGATTACAACAACCAACTTTCTGTACAGAAATTATGAAAAATATTTAAAGGGAAAAGAATTTAATTATATCTTTGTTGATGATGTAGATTCCTTACTAAAATCTGCTAAAAATATTGACTACATTCTAAAATTAATGGGTTTTAGCGAAGAGGATTTAAACTTGGCAATGGAGAACATTAAATTAAAGATTAGGCTTTTATATGCTAAAGATAAGGAATTGAAGGAAATTCAAGATAAAATAAACAAAAATAATGGAAAATTAAAAGAAAAAAAGGAAAAAATTAATTCAATCTTGGTTGCTTCTTCTGCAACTGCAAAACCAAAAGGGCTAAGAATTAAATTGTTAAGGGAATTGCTAAACTTTGAGGTCGGAAGAGTTTCCACTAATTTAAGGAATATCATTGACTCTCATATGGAAAATTTTGATTTAGAAAAAGTTGTTAGTTTAATTAATAAATTAAAAAATGGGATCTTACTTTTTGTTAGCCAAGATTATGGGAAAAATTTTATTTATGAAATTAAGGAATTTTTAGATAAAAAAGGAATTTCTTCTTTAACTTATGAAGAATTAAATGAAAAAAATTTGGAAGAATTTATTAACGGAAAAATTCAAGTTTTAATAGGAATTGCAAGCTATAGGAACCCTTTAGCAAGAGGTATTGATCTACCGGAGGCTATTAAATATGCTATCTTTTATGGAGTTCCAAAGTTCATTTTTAATGCTAAATTAGAAAACAATCCTAGAGTTTTATTAAATGTTTTGTTGAACTTAAATAAGGTTTTACCTGAGGAAATAAAAAAAGAGTTTGAATTTGAAAGAAAATTAACTAATTACTTATCCTTTCTTAAAAAAATCTCTAATTACACAAAAGAGTATATTGAACAAAACAATTATTACACTAACAAACTAAACGAGATCCAAAACTTTTTAGTTAACTTAATTAATGATAAAAGAATCAAAGAAATTTTAGTTGGAAACCCTGATATTTCATTTGATGGGGAGAATTTCATTATAGCAGATGTAAGTGCTTATTTACAAGCAAGTGGTAGGACTTCAAGGTTATATGTAAAAGGACTAAGTAAAGGGTTTTCAATTGTCTTAGTTGATAATAAAAAAGCTTTTAACAACTTGCAGAAAAGAATTAAATGGTTTTTTGATGACATTGAGTTTAAAAAATTTGAAGAATTAAATTTAGAAAAAATTATTGAAGATATTGAAAAAGAGAGAGAATTAATCAAAAAAATCAAAAGAGGGGAAATCAAAGAAGAAGTCAAACAGTCAGTAAAAACTACTTTAATTATTGTTGAATCTCCAACAAAAGCAAGAACTATTGCTCATTTCTTTGGAGATCCTAGCAGAAGGATAGTTAAAGGTTTGAATGTTTATGAAGTTAGCTTAGGAAATGAAATTATTTTAATTACCTCTAGTCAAGGACATACTTTAGATTTAATTAAAAAAGAAGGTCATTTTGGGGTTTTAAAAGAAAAAGACAATTTTTACCCTATCTATGATTCTATAAAGAAATGTTTATTCAAAAACGAATTAAAACAAGTGATTGACGATTTGGAATTTTGTGAGTTATTACAATCAGATAAAAGAGAATTCATAGAAGCAATTCAAAAATTAGCTTTAGAAGTTGATGAGGTCTTATTAGCAAGCGACCCGGACACTGAAGGAGAAAAAGTTTCTTATGATTTATATTGTCTAATAAAACCTTTTAATAACAATGTTAAAAGAATTGAGTATCATGAAGTAACCAAAAAAGCCATTCTACAGGCAATTAAGGAAAAAAGAGAAATTAATTTAAATTTAGTTGAAGGACAAATCGTTAGAAGGGTTGCAGATAGATGGGTAGGATTTTCCTTAAGTTTAGAATTACAGCAATATTTTAATGATAAAAATTATTCTGCAGGAAGAGTTCAGACACCTGTTCTAGGATGGGTTATTGAAAGAGAGGAAAAAGCCAAGGAAAAGAAAGCTTTAATTAGTGTTGAACTACAAAGGGAAGAAAAAGAAATTAAAGAAAAAGAAAACAAAGGATATTTCATTAGTAATTTAATTTTTATTGAAGAAGAAGAAAAAGAGAAGGCAGAAGATATTAAAAAAACCAACTACTTAAGAATTCAAATCACGGAAAGAGAAAATAAGGAGTTGTCTCCTCTACCACCTTTCACAACAGACGAATTATTAAAAGAAGCAAACGAAAAATTAAAATTTTCAGCACAAAAAACCATGCAATTAGCTCAAAATTTATTTGAATATGGTTTAATTACATATCATAGAACTGATTCCACTCACGTTTCAAATCAAGGAATTTCAATAGCAAAAGAGTATTTGAAGGAAAAAAATTTAGAGAATTTATTTAACCCAAGGAAGTGGGGAAATGAAGGAGCTCATGAATGTATTAGACCAACAAAACCTTATGATTTAGAAGATTTAAGAATGTTAATAAATTCTGGGGTTATTCCTGTTAACTTAAGTTTTGATCATTATAGGTTATATGACTTAATTTTTAAAAGATTTGTTGCCTCACAAATGAAAAATTGTTTAATTGAGGAAATAAAAACAAATTTAGAATTTCTAACTAAAAAAGAAGAAAAAATCTACGAAAAAGAGCTTAAGCTTGTAAATAAAGTTTTAGAAAACGGGTTTAACCTAGTTAATCCAATAAAGATTTATGGTTTAAATAACGAAAAAATAAAGGTGAAAGTTAACAAAAAATTGGTGTCAAAAGTTCCTCCTTATACACAAGGAAGCTTAATTCAAGAAATGAAAGAAAGAAAATTAGGAAGACCAAGTACTTATGCTACTATTGTTAACACCTTACTAAAAAGAGGCTATTTATTGGAAATTAACAAACAATTTTTAGTTCCTACAAGGAAAGGAAGACAAGTTTATGAATTTTTAATTGAAAAATACAAAGATTTGGTTAATGAGGAATTTACAAGATATTTAGAACAAAAAATGGACGAAATTGAACAAGGTTTGGATTACAATGAAGTCTTAAATGAATTGTTCAAGAAAATAAACTATTATGATTTATGGAAAACTTTGAAATATCAAAAAGAATTTTTCAATTTAGAAGATGAAGAACAAGTTAATGCTGACAACATTAACAAAGAAATTGAAGTTTTAGAAGAAAAAGAA
>CAZGMV010000040.1:0-6234 GCA_964526875.1 Candidatus Woesearchaeota archaeon
CTTCCAAAACCTCTTGCTCTACCTCTCTTTTTAGCCCTTTGCTTTGAACCCCAACTTAAAGCCCCTCTTCTTCCTGTTTTTACTATTGAAACTCTTTGTTCAGTATGTTTTTGACAAAAAGGACAATATCTTTTTACAGTTTTAGGCATTTTCATCTTTGAACACCTTATTGCTGTTATTACTAAAATTTACTTCAAAAATCTTTAGCAAAAATTTATAAATTATTTTTAAGTAAAATTTATTAAGGTTATTTTTGTTTGTTTTTTGTGTATTTAACTTCTTTACTAAATACTTTAGAGTCTCCGTTAAAAAAGACAATTACTACAATTTTTGGACCACCCGGTGTTGGAAAAACGACTTTTGCTTATTTATTTGCTAAAGAGGAATTATTAAAAAACAAGAAAGTTTTCTATGTAGATAGTGAAAACGGTTTTTCTATAAAAAGATTCACTCAAATTTTTCCAGAATTTAAAGAAAATGAACTCTTTCAAGAAAATTTCATTAGAATTAAAGTAAAAGAATTTAATGAGCAAAACGAAGTTCTGAGGAAATTGGATTTAAAAAATGCTTCTTTAATTGTAGATTCTATTTCAATGCTTTATAGACTTGAATTGAAAGATGATTTTGAGCTAATTAATAAAGAATTAGCAAGAACTTTACATATTTTGTTAAATAAAATTTCTGAATACGATTCAAAAATCCTATTAATTTCACATTCTTATTTTAAAGATTTGGAACATAAAATTGTAGGTGGTGATATTCTAAAATATTATTCAAAAATATTGATAGAAATGTTATTTGAAGGAGAAAGAAGAAAAATAAAGTTATTAAAGCATAAATACCTGCCAATTAAAGAACTAAAAGTGGAAATTACAGAAGAAGGATTTAAAATTAAAAGATTTTTGTTTTAAGTTCTTTGTTTTTAAGCTTTAAAATTATAAACCGCTTTTGCTATTTCTTTTATCTCAATAACTTCTTCTAAATAAGGCATTATTTTTTCAGGTTCTTTGTAAGCAAATGGTGCTTCATCTAACGTTTTCTTACTTACGCTAGTTGACCAAACACCGTGTTCTTCCATCACTTTTTTAAATTCTTCTACATTTAATATTTCTTTAGCTTTTCTTCTACTTAACTTTCTTCCAGCTCCGTGAGGTGCTGAGAAGTTCCAATCTTTTAAACCTTTTCCTTCTCCAATAACTACTCCTTTAGCCATATTTAATGGAATTACTACCTTTTCTCCTTTATGAGCTCTTATAGCCCCTTTTCTAACAATGTTATCTTCAAAATCAATGTAGTTGTGGATAGATTCTATTTTTTCTAAAGGTTCTATATTAAAATGTTCTAAAATTTCTTTAGCCATAACCCATCTATTTAATCTAGCATAGTTTTGAGCAACTTCCATATCAAATAAATATTGTTTAGCTTCCTTTCCTTCTAAATATTCTAAATCTTTGAAACTTTCACTATGTAGTTTCTTAGCAACTTCTTGATGATATTTAGCAATTTCATGACCAAAATTTCTTGAACCAGAATGAATGGTTAAATAGTAATGTTCCTTTCCTTCATTAATTTCGATAAAATGGTTTCCTCCTCCAAGAGTTCCAATACTATTAATAACTCTTTCTAAATCTTGATCAGTTCTATAAGAAATCTCTTTAACTTTATTTTTAAAATCCTTAAAATCAATTCCTATTTCATTAGCAGCTTCTTTAAGTTTTTTGTATGGTGTTTTTCTAACATTAAAACCAGCAGGAATATTTTTTCTTATAAATTTATCTAATTCCTCAAAACTAGGTATTTCTTCAATCTTTACACTTAAAACCCCACAACCTATATCTACACCAACAATATTAGGAATCACTAATTTATTTAATGTGGAAGTAAAGCCTACTACAGAACCTTTACCTAAATGAACATCAGGCATTATTCTTATTTTGACCCCTTCTGAAACTGGATGATCTAAAATTCTTTTAATTTGTTCTTCTACTTCTTTTTCTAAATAGTCAGTAAATACTTTTGCCTTTCCTATTTTTCCTTTTAGTTCAATTGTAGGTAATGGCATAAATTGAGAAAATAAAAAACATTTAAAAAATTGATAAGTTGGATATCTATATTTTATAATTTATTCTATTTATAGAACAAATATTTATTAAATAAGATTAAAAATTTATCTATTATGAGGTATTTATTAAAAGAAATAGAAAAAAGATTGTTTAAGCTATTGACAAAAGAAAAAACAGAAGTTGAAAAACAATTTGAAGAAGGGAAAAAGTTAAGCTTTTTTGAAAGCCTGAATTAACATCTGAATTGGTTAAAATCTATGAAACAGTAAATGATTTGTTTTCCCAGAAAAGGGAATACTAATAAATCCATATTTTTGTTTTATAATGAAAGAGATAGAAAATATCTAAGTAAATTAGCACTAACAATGCAATCTTATGTGTATAGAATTCCTTTCATTGATGAATTTAATTTTTTGAAAGATATAAAAAGTATTAAAGAAGAAGTAAATCTTTATATAGCAAGCCTTAGAGAAGAAAAAGATATAAAAAAAGAGATTTCTTTGTTTTATCAGTTTTTGGGAGAATGTTTAAATACTAGACTATACACTTCTATCAATGCTATTTATTTTCATGAATTACTACACTCTTTATATCATGAAACGAATGTTGATAAAGAAAATTCTTCATTTTTTCTTCAAAACCTAATTTTAACACTTTTTTGCACGATTTAGAAGATGAGATTATAACACATTTATAAAACTAAACCTTTAAATGAATTATTCAGGAATAAAGAAATTAAAGAACTTAAAGAAGCTTTAATTGCAGCCTTAAATAATGAAAGAATAAGAAGATTGTGGTTTTTCAAATGAAAAGAAAAATAAAATTTGTTTTTTATAACTTTATATGTCCTACACAAGGAACTCCATAAAATTCTTCTGCTTCTTTTGTTAAAGCTACTAAATATTCCTTTTTTCCAATAATTTCCTTTAAATCTTTCCTTTTTAATATTGTAGATACCATTTGAAGTTCCTCTTTAATCGCTTTTAAGAAGTTATAAACATTTTCACTAGAACTTGCAACAATATTAAAAGCCCTTCCCATTGCTACTCCTTTAGCCCCAAATAGCAAAGCTTTAGCAACATCTAACCCATTACTATAACCACCTGCCATTATTAAATCGAATTTTGGTTTAATTCCTTCCTCTTCTAAATGTTTAAAAATTGTTAAAGAAGGGATAGACATTTCATTCATTATTAACCAAGGACTCATTCCTGTTCCTCCATAGTAACCATCTATTGTCAAAGCTTTTATATTTCCATATCTTTCATTTAATTCATTAATCTTTTCAACTAATTTTATTATCCCTCTTCCAATTCCTGTTTTAATCCAAATTTTGTTGAAGTCGTACTTAGTAATAATGTTTTCGATAGTATCTTCCTTTAGTTCTCCTGGAGGAGTATGTCTTTGGAATATTTTTTTACCATTAACTTCTTCCTCTAATATTAGATAACCTAACTTTCTGTACTTTTCAGCTAGTTTTTCATCTTCAAATTGTATCTCTCCACCCAATCCTTGCTTAGCTCCTTGGCCAATCTTAATCTCAATCCCATCAACACCAATTTCTTTAGCAAGATCAAATATACCTAACTTTGTTTCAATATAGTTGCCTTGAATAATGAAAGCTCCATAATTTTTCTTTCTATTTTCTTGATAGAGTTTAAATCTTTCTTCTAAAGCTTCTTTTCCATAAGTGTTTAAAATATTTTCCCCAATGACGTAAGGAATTCCAAACTTGGCTGTTCCTTCAATAATTGTTTTATTCTTTGTAAAAGCAACTTTTGTTGAACCCATTGCTGCTACTGAAATAGGAATTTCTGCTTTGAAACCACCTAACTCGACACTTGTTTCTACTTCTTTAAAGAAAAAATTATCACCCCATAATTCCGGTAAAATGTTTATTTCATTTAAATAACTAATTTCTTTTGTTCCTGAAAATTGGGCAGTTCCAAAAGGTTCTGGAAATAAAGTTCTTCCTGTTTTCCCTCTTTTCCCAGTTTCACATAATCCACAAGTAATACATAACCCACAAAAACCAGCTTCATTTATTGCCAAATCTTCATGTAAAAACTTAGTATTTGTTGTTTTACTTCTGTTTTTTTTGAACATTTTAAACTTGCTATTTTTAATTTATTTATAAAATTTATTGTAACGAAGATTTATGGAATTAGTTGATGAGGAAGAAAACAAAAAAATCATAATTGTATTAAACCCTATAGAAAAAATACTGTCTTTTAAATTTAAAAACCCTGTTTTTTATTATAAGACAAAAAAAGAAGAAAAATTAGATTATTTTAAACATTACATAAGGTTCCCGGGAACGTGCTTTCCAAGAATAATAAAAATTGGGACGTTTTACAGAATAAAAAATAAAAACTTTTTTATATTGTCTTTAATTTTATTAGTTGTTAGTTTATTATTTTATTTGTTTTTGTTTAAAAAGAACTTTTATTTTTTAATTTTAGGAATTTTGCTTTTCTTAATAGTTTTTAGATTGTCTTTGGGCGATAAAGCTTTTTATTATATAAAAGGAAAAGAAGGAAAATCTTTAGTTTATTACTTAAATGATAAAAAAGAAAACAAAGGATTTAAATATGTTATTGTTAAAAAATAACATTTTCGACTTTTTCAAATTCCTTTAGTAGTGTTTGCAAGTATTCTCTTTTATTTAACCCTTTTTCTTTAGCAAGCTTTTGAATTAACTTTTCAGATTTACTGCCATATTGGGCTGCTTTTTTAGGCCTAAATGCATAGATACTTATATGTTTTTCAGCAATTTGTCTGAAAAAAAACTTTTTACAGGTATTGGAATTAAAATTGAAATTTAGATTTGTCTTTTTATAGAACTCTTTAATTTTTTCAAACTCTTTTTTTGTTAATTTTTTTATTTTTAGTCTATTGGGTATCTTTAAGGATAAATAAATAATTTCTTCATCTAAAAAAGGAACTCTCAACTCACTATTTCCTAAAAAAGAAGCTATATTGTCTCTATACAAATCCCTATCCCAAATTGTTAGCAAACCTTTAATACATTCCTCTTTTACATTCTTTTTGTGCCTTTCATAACCTCCAAAGAGCTCTTCGGAACCAATTCCAGACAAAACTACTTTATAATCGTTAATTAAACTACCATAGTACATAGGAATAGCTACAGAAACTTTCATTATATTGCTGGTTTCTAAATTATTTACTAGAAAAGAAAGATCTTTTCTTAAATCCTCAATATCAAATATTTTTATTTTATAATCAAAACTAAATTCTTCAGCAATTTTTTGAGCAATTTCCAAATCCAAGCTGTTTTCAGCCCCCACTATTAAAGATCTAAATTTTACGTCATTTTCTTGTAAAATTTTAGCTATAAAAGTAGAATCAACACCTCCAGAAAATAAAACACCAACTTTTTTTGCTTGCTTAGCTTGTAGAACAATACTACTAATCAATTTTTCTTCTATAAGTTGTTTTAATTCTTTTATATTTTTGATTTTTAAACCTTTTAAAGATTCAGGTTTTTTAAACAAATCTTCTCTTTTTTTGAATTTGAGATTGAAATTTTTTAGGTTAAATTCTAATAAATACCTAGGATTTAAAGGATAACCGTTAACAACTTTGTTTTCAGAACCAAAAATAAAAAAATTATCCTCTATTCTGAAAAACAGAGGATTTACCCCAACTTTATCTCTAGCTAAAAATAGTTTCTTTTGTTTTTCATTAAAGTAAGCAAAGGCATAAATTGCTTTTAGTTTATTCAATAAATCTTTTTCAAATGCTTTTTTTATTAAAATGCCATCATTTTTTAAATTTTTTATTTGAAATAACTCTTTAACTTCTTCATAATTAAAAACTTCCCCATTAAAAACAAAATTTTCATAAATTTCAGGTTTTCCAAACACTGAAAAATAATTCATTCCAATTAGCACCTTTGCTTTTAATCCATTAACTTTTTCTTTTAATTTTTCAAAATTTTTTGCTTTTATTAATTCTTTTTCTTTAAAGAACTGATCTTCTGAGTATTGGATATAAACAAAATCATTTCCCCTATGTTTTAATTTAGAAAAAAAACCAATTGTTTTTTCTAAATCAAACTTTTTTTTAGATACTAAACCAAATATTCCACACACAGAAGATTAAGTGCGTTAACTTTCTAAAACTTAATCTGCAACGGTTGCGTCCGTTG
>CAZGMV010000041.1:0-6116 GCA_964526875.1 Candidatus Woesearchaeota archaeon
AAAGATATTAAAGCCGTTTCTGGAATTGAACATGTAAGATTAAGACCTGCAATGTATATTGGGGACACCGGAGAAAGAGGTTTTCATCACTTGTTATGGGAAATTCTAGATAATGCAGTTGACGAAGCTATGGCTGGCTATGCAAAGAACATTAAAGTAACATTACTATCAAAAAACGTAGTTTCTGTTGAAGATGATGGAAGAGGAATTCCTGTAGATATTCATCCACAATTAAAAAAACCTGCTGTAGAAGTAATTTTCACACATTTAGGAGCAGGAGGAAAATTTTCAAAAGATGTTTATAAATACTCAGGAGGTCTTCATGGAGTAGGTTCTACTGTAGTTTGTGCTCTGTCAAAGTGGTTAGAAGTTATTGTAAAGAGAGATGGAAAAATCTACAAACAAAGATTTGAAAGAGGAAAAGCAGTAACCCCCTTAGAGATAATTGGAAAATGTTCTAAAAAAGAAACAGGAACAAAGGTAACTTTTGAACCTGATGACGAAATTTTTGAAATAAACGAATTTGATCCACAAAAAATAGAAAAGAGAATAAGATCTTTAGCTTATTTAAATCCTGGAATAAAGTTTGTTTTTGAAGATAAAGTGAGAGATGTTAAAAAAGAATTTTTATTTAAAGAAGGAATAAAAGAATTAGTTAAAGAACTAAATGAAGGAAAAAATTTGTTGTTTGATGACATTATTTATTTAAAAGGAGAAGAAAAAGGAGTTATAATAGAAATAGCTTTTCAGTACAACAAAGGATATAATGAGATAGTAGAATCTTTTGTAAACAACATTAAAACCCCAGGACATGGAACTCACGTTACCGGATTTAAAACAGGTTTTACAAAAGCAATAAACACTATTTTAAAAAGCTCAAAAGTAGATAAAGCCCTAAAACAAGGTTTCTCCTATGAAGATTTAAAAGAAGGTTTAGTTTTAGTAGTTAGTGCAAAAGTACCAAACCCTCAATTTGAAGGCCAAACAAAAGACAAACTAGGAAATACTGAAGTAAAGACGATAGCTGAAAAAATAGTTTATGAAAATTTAATAAAGATATTTAATAAAAATAAAGCGATTGTAAAAGCAATAGCTGAAAAAGCTTGGGAAGCTAAAAAAGCTAGAGAAGCTGCTAAGAAAGCAAAACAACTAGTAAGAAGAAAGTCTTTTTTAGATAATCTAGCTTTACCAGGAAAACTAACAGATTGTATTGAAAAAGATAATACAAAAACAGAACTATTTATTGTTGAAGGAGATTCTGCAGGAGGGACTGCAAAACAAGCAAGAGATAAAAGGACACAAGCAGTTCTACCACTAAGAGGTAAAATTTTAAACATTGAAAAAAGCAATTTAAGTAAAATCTTATCAAATGAAGAAATAAAAACATTAGTTCAAGCAATTGGAACAGGAATTGGAAAAGATTTCAATAAAGAAAACCTAAGATATGGAAAAATAATAATAATGACTGATGCGGATGTTGATGGTAGCCATATTAGAGCTTTATTACTAACCTTCTTTTACAGATTTATGAGACCTTTAATTGAAGATGGACATATATATGTTGCTCTTCCACCTCTATATAGATTAAAAAAAGGAAAAGAAGTTATTTATGTTTTAGATGATAAAGAAATGCAAAAGATTAAAAAGGAATTGATTAAAAAGAATTTAAATGTTTCTGAGTTAATCATTTCTGATGCTTTTGAGTTAGAAGAACTATTAGAAAAATATAAACATCTAAATAAAAAAATATTAAAAGTGTTATTAGAAAGCAAAAACACAAATGAGTTTAAAGAAAAATTAAAAGAAAATAAAATTAAATTTAAAGATAATGAAGCTCTAGGAATTATTGAAGTTGAAGGATTTACTATTTATTATGAAGATATAAACAGTTTAGTTTTAGGAAGAGCTAGGGAAATTTATGAAAGATTAAAAAAACAATTACCTTTAAAAATCAAATATAAAAATGAAGAAATTGAGTTAAAAGAAGTTATTGGTTTAGCCCAAGAATTGAGTAAATTAGCTTTGAAAGACTATGAAATCCAAAGATATAAAGGTTTAGGAGAAATGAATGTAGAACAATTATGGGAAACAACCATAAACCCTGAAACAAGACAAATAAAAAAAATAACTATTGAAGACGCTGCAGAAGCAGATAGAATAATCGAAATGTTAATGGGAGAAAAAGTTGATAAAAGGAGAGACTTTATCTTTGAATATGCTTATAAAGCAAATTTAGATGTTTAATTTTTTATTATTTTCTCTTAAATAGAACATAAAAAATTCACTAAATTTTTATTCTAAAAACAAAAAAGAAAAACCTAACCAAATTTAATAAACCTTATCTTGAAGAATCTGCTGTTCTATGTAATTCTAATTTTTTACTAATTGCAAACGAGCTTGGATCATTTTCATAAGCTTTTAAGATCTCTTCTGCTAGCATTTCTTCAGCACTTCTTTTGTTTTTCATAGATTTTGAAAATGCTCCAAAAACAATATTTCTTAAAGCAACATCAACTCTTCTTTGTGGAGACATATCTACTGCTTTTGGATATCTAGCTCCTGCATATTCAATTGTAGTAACTTCTTCATTAGGAGCAGCATTTTCAATAGCCCTTACTAAAACTTCAATTGGATTCTTTTTAGTTCTTTGCTCTATAATTTCAAAAGTTCTGTAAACAATTTTTGTTAATCTCATCTTCTTTCCTGTCAAATGGCCCGAAGTAAACCAATGTTTTTTTCCTTTATGACCAGGACCCATCATTTTATTAATCAATCTCTCTACAATATTTGTTCTACTCTTTCCAAACCATTTTTTTACATGTCTTCCTCTACTAATATCTGGATAGATAATAGGTCTTAAGTCAATATATTTTTTTAAACCAGGATCCAAAACCTCCACATCCCAACTCCATCTATTAAACAACTTAACCATTTTAAACCACCTCTATCTTCTAACTTTCTCTGCTTTACCTTTAGCTAATGCATCTAATGAAATTCCATTTACTTTAACTACTTTATATCTAATCCCAGGCATATCTCCTTTTGATCTTCCTTGTTTACCCCCAATTCCTTCAATTAAAACAGTATCGTGTTCATCGATAAACTTAATTGTTTGATATCCTGGAACAAAAGCAGTAACTACTTTTCCGTTTTTCTTTAATTGGACTTTTACTGCTTTAATCAAACCAGAGTTTGGCTGTTTCCTTTCTACTTCAACTTTTTGTAATACAATTCCGCTTGCTTGAGGAGCACCTTCTAAAGGATCTGATTTTTCTTTTAAACCTAAAATTTTTCTTTTGTAATAAACATCACTCATTCTAAACTTTTTTCTCCTTAATTTTAATTTTCTTGCAGTAAATAAACCATTTGGCTTTTTTCCTTTCATCTCACACCACCTTTTATCTAGCTCTTTCTTTTTGCTTTTTCCTTTTAGCTTTAACTCTTCTCATTCTTTTCTTTTGCCATTTCCATCTTGATCTTAAATATTTTTTCCATCTTCTGCTTGATCTTTTAATGGTTCTCACCCCTTTAACTTTTTAAATTTATTTTATTTTGATCATTAATTTAAACAAATTTTTTATAACCTCATAGCAAATTTTATAAAGATTTTATAGTTCACATAAAACCAAACATGATAAGAAAAGCTTATGTTGCTGGAACTTTCTATCCTAAAAATAAAGAAGAATTAATTGAACTACTAAGGAACTTCGAAAAACAAATTGATAAAAATGAACTAAATGAGAAATTGGAAAATATTGGGGAAGTAAAAGCGGTTATTACTCCTCATGCAGGTTATATTTTTTCCGGTTTAGTTGCTTCTTATGTTTATAAAGCAATTTATTTAAATTTTTTAAGGGATAAAAGAGAGTTAAGGAACGTTTATTTATGGGGTCCAAGTCATTATTTTTATTTTTTAAATTATATCCAACCTTTTTCATTCAAAACTTGGGAAACCCCTTTGGGTTTACTAAAAGTCAAAGAATTACCTTTTATTGAAAAAGCTGATGACCCTTTTATTCCAGAACATTCTTTAGAAGTTCAACTACCTTTTTTACAATATTATTTTAAAAAATTTGAATTTACTCCTTTATTATTTGGAGAATTAACTGATTTAAATCCTTTATTAAAAACAAAAGATCTTTTTGATCTAATAGTAGTTAGTAGCGATCTAAGCCATTATTACCCTTATGAAGATGCTAAAAGAAGAGATTTAAAAACTTTAGAATTAATTAAGAATCTGGACATAAAAAATTTCTCTAAATACGGAGATGCTTGCGGAAAAGAAGCAATAATTGCTTTAATTATGATTGCAAAGAAAGAAAATTGGAAAGTAGAAATTTTGAAATATTTGAACTCTGGAGATACTTTTGGGGATAAAGAAAAGGTAGTAGGGTATGGAGGAGTTATTTTTTATACATAACTTTTTGCTAAAGTAAAGATTGATAAATCTATTTTCTTTTCTTTGAAGTGCCAACAAATGTAGGGGCAGAATATATAGCAGCAGAAGAAAAGTATTTAAAAGCAAAAGATAAAAAAGAGAAGATTAAATGGCTTAAAGAGATGATAAAACATGCTCCTAAACACAAAGGTACTGAAAAGCTGTTAGCACAACTAAAAAAAACCTTAAATAAACTTGAAGAAGAATTAGAAAAAGAAAAAATTAAGAAAAGTGGAAAAAAAGACTTGTTTTCTGTTGAGAAAGAAGGAGAAGCTTTAGTTTCAATTGTTGGATTGCCAAATTCTGGAAAAAGTTTATTACTTTCAAAATTAACCAATTCTAAACCTTTAGTAGCAGATTATCCTTTTTCAACAACAAAACCAGAAATTGGAATGCTAGATTTTGAAGGTTCTTTAGTTCAATTAGTTGACTTACCACCAATAACAGAAAATGCTGCTGAAGAAAGAGGAGAGTTATTTGGAGTTATAAATAATAGTGATTTGATTCTAATTTTAATTGATTTAACAGAAGATGTTGAAGAACAGTTTAATTTAATAACTAATGAATTTAAAAAAGCCAGAATTTTATTGGGGAAGGAAAGACCTTTAATAAAGATAAAGAAGATTGAAAGAGGTGGTTTAGAAATTGTTGGTATTGAAAAAGAAGAAATTGAAAAAGCTAAAGAAATTTTAAGAAAACATAAAATAAACAATGCTATTGTAAATATAAAAAAAGGCAGTTTAAAGGATTTAGAATTGATTTTGGAAAATTACAAGTTTATTAAAGCAATAGTTGTTGCTAATAAAGGAGATTTACCAAACACTTTAAATAATTTTAATAAATTAAAAGCTTTAGTAGATAAATTCAATGAAAGAGAAAATGTTAATTTAGAACTAGTACCTATTAGTGCTCTGAAGGAAAAAAATTTAGATTTATTGAAAAAAGAAATCTGGAAAAAACTGGAGTTAATTAGAGTTTTTACTAAAGACCCTAAGAAAAAAGAGCCAGATTTTCCACCAATTACATTAAAAAAAGGGTCTACTGTTGAAGATTTAGTTGAAAAGATTCATAAAGAATTTTTAAAGAAATTTAAATATGCTAAGGTATATGGAAGTAGTGTTAAATTTGAAGGACAAACTGTTGGCTTAAAACATGTTTTAGATGATAAAGATATTGTTGAAGTTTATTTAAAATAAGGTAAAAAACTACACTAAAAACAAAAACTTATTCAAAACTGAGCTAAATGGTGCAGGGACTAGACATTTCTTGCCAACCCTAACAAATGAACTAGCTTGACTCAGTAGGAAACATAAACTCCTATTACCCCCCAAGCTTTTACAAAGCTTGACTCCGTAGGTGTACTCGCTATCGCTTGTGCCCCTACTACTCCCAATAAAGGAGCTTACGCCCATTATCAACCCTCAACTTTTTATAAAAGTTGCAAAAAGTTTTACTTATAATGTTTCAGAGGAACACCTTAAAGTAGTGCTTAGGTAGGACGTTCAGCCCTTACAGCATTTAGTCCTAGTGGGGATAGTAAAAGTACAAAGCGTGCTTACAGAAATCAAGCTTTATAAAAGTAAATTAATTATCAAGAAAAAGAGGTTCTTGATTTTAAAATCCTTTTATTCTGTAAAACGAACGAATATTTATAAAAAATAACATTGGACAATGTGAT
>CAZGMV010000042.1:0-4294 GCA_964526875.1 Candidatus Woesearchaeota archaeon
TTCTATAATTTCACTAATCATAACACTATAATGTAAAAAATTTTATAAAATCTTTTACATTATAACGTTATTAAGAATGATATTTTTGTCTAACAGCAAGCTGGGTGTGGATCAAAATAACCAGTTAATTTTTTCTCCTTTTTCATTAATTTTTGATAAAGAATATTTAGCAAATTTGGAGTATAATAGCTTTCTATAAAGGTTTCTAATGTGTCTCCGTGATCAAATTTTATTTTCTTTGCTTCTCTTCTTAATCTTTCATTTTTATACAAAGCATAAGCTAATTCATTAGGAAACCAATGATCAGGCGGAATTCTTTCAAATAATCTTTCATAAAAATAAGTTGAAGCTATTTTAAGCACCCATCTTTCTAAAGAAGAAATAATTTTCTCTTCCTCTATAAGTCCTTTTTTTACAGCAAATCTTATTATTTCTTTTTCTTTTTCTGTTAAATAAATACCTCTTTTCTCAATTTCTTCGTAGATTTTAATATCAATACTCATTTTAACAATGAAAAAGAAAAATTATTTAAAATTATTTTTTCTTTAGTACAATTTCAATATTTGAAATTCTAACTTGCTTTCCTTTGTTATTTACTTTTTCTTCTGAGTCAATTTTAACACTTTCTAATTCTACTTCATCTTTTAAGAATCTGTTTCTAACAATCTCAGCAACATCTACTGCTTTGCTAATATATTTTCCTCTTGCTCTAATAGATACTTTATCAACACCTTCAGTCTTAAATTGGATTACTACCGCAGTGACATAATTCATAAAAGGTTTTTTACCTACTAATACTGCGCTTTCACTCATAAATCTCACCTTTATTCATTTTTTTAATTTTTCTAGTAATATAACCTGCAATTTGATTTTTAACTTTTTTTGAAGGGTAATCCACTATTTCGTTAACTACTTTTTTGTTTTCTTCAAAATTATCGCTGAATCTTTCTTTAAATTTCTTAATTAATTGATCGCTGATTCTTTTAACGAATGCTGTTTTAATTCTACCCATCAAGTTCTAATAAAGAAAAATTTTATAAAATTTTTTTAAAGCTCATAATTATGAAAATAAAGACATTGAGGGCTTTAAAAACTGAAGATTTAAAAACTAAATTAAAAGAGTTAAGAGATTTAAAAATCAAGTTAGAGACAGAAAGAAGGCATAAAAAGGTTTTAGAAAAACCAAGTGAATTAAGAAATGTAAGAAAAAACATTGCAAGGATTTTAACAATCTTAAATGAAAGAAAGAAGATGACTAAAGAATAATAAAACCAATAAAAATGACACAGTTTTCTTTTACTTCTTCTTTTCAAAAGAACCTAGATGAAGTAATAGAGGTATTAAAAAGAGATAAAGTAAAAAAAGTTTTAATCCAACTACCAGATGGTTTAAAGGAAATAGGAGATAAAATTGTTAAATATTTTGAAAAAGAAGGCTTTTTAGTTTTCTTATGGGGGAATAGTAATTGGGGAGGTTGTGACGTACCTTTACATTTTAAGTTGGAAGGTTTAATTGATTGTATTGTTCACATAGGCCACGAAAAATTTGAAAGAAAAGAAGGTTATTTACAAACAAAATAAAGTTAATAAGGATTTTAATCCATTTCAAAAGCTTTTTTGCTTATTATAATAAAGTTTTTATAATTAAATAAGTAATAGTTTTCGCCATTTTTGAAACATAAAGGATTGCTGTCAAAAAAAGAAGAATATAAACTTTTTATTAAAAAAGCTTTATAACTTCCGTCATTATAAATAAAAAAAACATTTTTTTGATTATATTCACTTAAACTTTTTATATCTCCATCAAAATTAAAGGAAGGATAAATATTTTTTATGTTATTATAATTCCAATTGAATCCCAAACTTTCACTTAAATCTCTTGGTCTTGTAAAACAAATTAGATTTACATTCTTTCCTGCATTTATTTGTCCTTTTAAAACAGAACCAGGATCTTTTTGTAACAAATAACTTACTTTATCTTCTAAATTCTTTATTGTTTTCAATTCACTAGTTTTTTGAAATAACTCAAAAATAATTTTTAGAAAAGAAACAGCTAACTTAACAATTAAAACAGAAAGAAAGAAAAAGAGCAATAACTTAAAAATTAGAGAAATATCAACAGCCTTTTTTAAACATTTGTTCATTTTAACAAATCATTAAGTCCTTCTTTTTCTTTAATTTTTTTCATTAAAAAATTTAATTGTTTAGCAGAATCCATTAAAGTACTAGATATCTTTTCAAAAACACCCTCAAAGGCTTTTACTCTTGAATTTAGTGATTCTACATGGTTTAAAACGTTGTTTTCAAAATCCTTTAATTCTTTTTCCATTTTTTCAATTTTATTTTGTAACTTTTCAATATTTTCTCCATACTCACTAATTTTATTTATATATTCCTGATTTATTTGATAAAATTGTTGGATCAAATATTCTAATTGGCTTATTTTCTCTCCAACAATAGTTTCAGCAATAGCTTGCATTTGATCATTTATAGGATCATAATAATTAATGTTTTGTTGTTGTAAATCATATTGGGTTATTGTATTAATAATGTCTTGGTAAGAAAAACCTTGTTGTTGTAATATTTGAACAATTTCTTCATTACTTTTGCCTTGTTGTTTTAGTTGTGCTACAGCTGTATAAATATCCACTATTTTTTAATTTAAAAAGTCTTTATAAAGATTAGTTATTAACCTTAGGTAGTTTATTATAAGCTAAATTTATAAAAATTTTTTTAAATTAATTTTAATGTCTTTAAATTTCTCATTAATAAAAAAAAGAGAAATCTTAAGAATTTTAGCACTAACAATTCTTCTAGCATTTGTTTTAACATTAGGATATGGGATTAATTTAAATTTGCTATTCACTATTCCACCTTTATTTTTCTTTAGTTTATACGTACCTTTAGTAATCATAAAAAACAAAGCTAAAGGAGAAATTGAGTATGAGTTCATTTTATGGCAAAATAAGAAATTTGCTGGAGAAATTGACTTGACCAAATTATTTGATCTAAAATCCTTTCCAACTTGGCTTTTCTTTTCTTTATTTTTTAGTTCCTTAACACTATTTAAATTTCCTATTATTTTAATCGGCAAAATTAATTATGAAGGGAGAAAAAATAAAATGAAAGAAGTTAGTGATAAAAACTCGGAAATAAAAGTTGTTAAAAAACATTTCCTATTGTTTTACATAATTATATTAAGCATTGGTTTCTTACTTCTACTCTTAGAACCTTTACTAGCAATCATACCTTTTTTAATAAGTTTAAGTTTATTAATACCTTTTCCAGGAAATTTGGGTTATGAACTATTTGTTCTAGATGTTAAATATTGGATTTCGGCTGTTAAATTAACTTTATTGTCATTATTATTCTACTTTTTCTATATTTTAAGTTATGGTTTAAAAATCAGTATTTCTTCTTTATAAATCAAACTTTTTTAATTTTAAAAAATTTATCATATGTAAGTAGTTAATGGTTAGAATTATAGAAAACATTTTTGATAAAAGCCTTTATGTGCCTGTTGTAGCAAGAGTCTGTAAGTCTACGAAAGATTTAAATGAAATTGTAAAGGAAGTTAACGAAAAATACAAAAAAGGAGATGATTTATATAACTTCTTTGAAAAAGTTTTTTTACATGGTAATGATCCTTCACAGTGGCATCTAAGTCCTTTTGGTTTGGTATGGAAAAAAGGAGATAACTACTCAAATAAATTTAAAGGACAAGGTATGTATTCTATTAGACATATAATAGAAGATTTATTAGATAAAGGAAAAAATCCTGAATACGTAAGAGCCTTTTTAAGAGAAAAATTGGAAAATGCTAATTTAGAAAAAGTAGAACCTTTTGATGTGTATGAAATAGAGGAAAATTTAGTTTATTCTATTGAAGATAAGAAATTAAGGCCTCAAAAAGTTTATATCCAAGAAGAACCTGAAGGTTTAGGTTTTTATGTTTGTTGGGAAGGTTGTAGTAGAACAGCTACTCATCAACTTGTTAGACATCAATCAATGGATTTCCAACAACAAAGCCAAAGATATGTAAATTATTTAAAACAACAAGGCCAATTAGTTGGTTTCTACATACCAAGTGAAAAATGTAAAGATCTAGTTAAGATGAGTGATTATATTAAAAGACAAATTAGAAGTTATTTAGAATATGAAAACGCTATTAAAAAAGGGGACAAACCTGAAGATGCTAGATTCTATTTAACAAATGCTTTTACTTCTAGGATAATTATGTTTGTTCCAAAAGAAAGACAGTATGGAAGGGATGGAATCAAAGAATTCATTGAAAA
>CAZGMV010000042.1:4394-5955 GCA_964526875.1 Candidatus Woesearchaeota archaeon
TTTTTTAGCAAATGAGCAAATTGAAGAAAAGAATTTTTCTCTTTTTTTATTTCATTTGAAGTAAATAGAAAAAGATCTTTAAAAGAAATAAAATCTGTAAAAGGTCTTCCATAAGGGCTTAATAAGAAAGAAAGTTCTTTTTCATTTAATTGTTCATAGTAAAACAGGTTTGTTTTTTTATAATAAGTACAAAATCCTTTATTTATTGCTAAAGTTCCGCCATCTCTTCTACCAAACGCTTTTGTTTTAAATAAGTAAAAATTATTTAAAAGTAAAGAAGTTCTAACTTTTGCATGGTTTGTATAAGTTATAAACACTTCAAAATTAAAAAAAGTGCTTAAAAATTCAAAAGTCCAAAGACTTTTGTTTTTTATTGGAGAAAACCCATCATGTAAAACAATTTTATAATAATTAGAATAGAATTTGTTTTCAATTAATTTTTTTACATCTAAAATTCTCTTTCTAGCATCTCCTAAAAACAAATAATGTCTTTTATTTTTCAAACTTTTTAAATTCTCATTTTCTTTTAGAAAAATAATCTCATTGAAAAATTTTTTGTATTCTTCATTTTTTTCCTCATTAGGCAGAAGATTTAAGTTTTCATTTATTAATTGAATTAAATCTAAATCCTTTTCAAAAGAAAAAAGGATAAAGTCTTTATTCTCTTTAATTAAAAATTCTTTTATTAAAAAAGCATTATATCCTAAACCAAAACCAATATCAAAAACAATAAATTTATTTTCTTTTTTCAAGAATTTTTTAATTGGTTCTAAAAAGGAAAAATAAGCTTCGCTCAGAGCACCTTTTTTATTATGATAGATATCTTTAAATTCTTCATTAAAAAAAGTATAAGAACCATCAGCAGTTTTAATTATTTTATATTTCATTTAACAAAAAAGAAAAAAGAGATTAATAAACATAAGCAATTAAAGTACCTCCAATCCTTCTTTCTTTAGCTTCTCTATTTGTCATTAACCCTTCATTTGTTGAAACAATTAAGAAGCCAAAATTAGCAGCTGGTAAGTATCTTTTTTCAAACTTTTCATAATCTTCTTTTTTAACAGGAAATCTTGGTTTTATAGCCCCACATTTATTAATTCTATTAGATAGTTTAACAACAATATATGGTTTTTTATCTTCTTCTTTAACCTCAAAACTTTCGATATAACCTTTTTCCTCAAAAATTTCCAAAATCTTAATTAATAAATTTGAAATTGGAGAAAGAATTACTTCTTTTTTATTAGCCTTTTCAGCATTATTAATTTTTGATAAAGCATTTGCTATAGGATCATTATTCATTTTCCATCACCTCTAATACTTTCTAAATCCTAATTTTGGCAACATTTCTCTTAAACACTGTCTACATAAGTTAATCCCATATTTGCTATTAAAAGCTTTTGTATTTCCACATCTTTGACAAACACCAACTCCATGCTTTCTATCTTTTTTCTTATTATGTTTTAATACTTTAGCATAAACCCATTTTTTGTGTTTGATTTGTTTAGCAAATTTAGTCCAATCTGCAGGCATAAAAAAAAGCAATAAAAAAATTTATAAATTT
>CAZGMV010000043.1:0-5795 GCA_964526875.1 Candidatus Woesearchaeota archaeon
AAAAAAGAAGATAAAAAAGAACAAAAAAAATTGTGTTTTAATACTTCTTATTTTTATACTTTCTCTATTTCTAATAACAAATATAATATACCTAATTTAAAAAAGATTATTTCTGTTTATTACCACTATTCAAAAATTTAAAATATAAAAAATTATGGTTTATAAATAACTTTAGTAAAATTTTCTTCAAAAGGAAACTCGAAATTATTAAAGTGCTTCTCAAAATTATCTAGAAACTTTTTTCTTCTCTCTAGCACGTCAATCTCAAAACCCGCACTTAAGTAATTACTATAAATTTCAACTAAACCTAACACATCCTTCTCTAATTCGCTTAATAATAATTTCTTAAAATAAATCCTACCTTCTCTAAACTTTTTACTAAACTTTTTATTTTTTAATTTTTTAAATAGATCAATTGTAATCTCTTCAGCCTTTTCAATATTGTTTTGATTTATTGAATGGAAAATAACACTTAAATCTCCTATTCCTTTTTTGTCAAACACTTCAATATCAAAACTAATATGGTAAGCAAAACCTCTTTTTTCTCTTAATTCTTGAAATAAAGGAGAGCTCATTCCTCCTTTAAATAATAAATCTAAAACCCACAAATCTTCTAATTTAAAATCTTTTTTTAATCTTGTTGCCAATGAAAAATAAGCATTCTTTCTAAATTTGCTAAAAAAAGTTTTTTCTTTGAAAATCTCTTTTTTTATTCCCAAAGAAGGTTCTTTTTTCTTCTTAGATTTTCCTTCAAATTTTCCAAATTTTTCCTTAACTAAATTAATCTCTTTCTGACTAACATTTCCAAATAAGAGCAAATAGGTGTTATCTGGTTGGTAGTAATTTTCTTTAAATTCCTCTAAATCTTTTTTTGTTATATTTGAAACAGTTTTTAAGTAACCACCAATATCTTCTCCCCAATCCCCTCCATAAAATAAACTTTGTTTCTCTAATTCTTGAATAACTAAGGAAGGTTCTTCATTATAAATTTTTAATTCACTTAAAACGACTTGTTTTTCTGAATTAAATTCATTTTCTTTAAATTCTTTAACCCCATACATTGAAGAAAATATATCTAAAGCCTTTTCAAAATTCTCTTTAATAACTTCAAAGTAATAAGCTGTTTTATTTCTACCGGTAAAAGCATTAACTTTAGCTCCTAAAAGTTCAATACCTTTTGTTATTTCTTCTGCAGAATACTTTTCATTACTTTTAAATAACATATGTTCCAACAAATGACTTATTCCTCTTTTTTCCTTCTCTTCAAAGGCACTTCCTATATTTACCACAAAAGCAAAACCAATTGTATTAGTAGGAAGCTCTTTAACATAACAAGGAATTTCGTTCTCCAAAACTATTTTTTTCATATATGGAAAAAGGAAGATTATTTTATAAAAATTATGTGATTACTATAAGGTAATGATTTTATTTGAACCACTTTATGAATCTAGCGAAATAGAAAAAATAGAATCTTTTCAATATTTTTTAAGAAAAAAGAATAGAGAAATTATTAGATTAATTTTTGAAATCATATTTGAAAAAAGAAAAAATAAAAATCTTATTAAAAAAGCAGAAAGTATAAAGAAAAATATCGAAAAAGAATATAGAAAATATATATCTTGTCTTCAAACAATAAATGATAAAATAGAAGATGACATTAGAAAATTTTTAAGAAAAGAGGGGTTAAATTATTTAAGTATAGAAAAAAGAATTAAAAGCTTAAATTCATTGCTAGAAAAAATTTTTAGATCCGTTATCGGTTCTTTTTATGATCCTTATAAACAAAATAGACCTAATGACTTTTTAGCTTATAGAATAATTACTGAAAACAACAATGAAACATTGGCTATTTTAGAAAAGATATCTAAAATAATTCTAGCTAGTAATTTACCTTTAGAGTTTTATTATAAAGAAAATACTCCGTTGTTATTGTCTTTAAAGGGAAAAAAATTTCCCACAAGTGTTATCTCTTTTGATAATTTAAATAGTGAAGGGTTTAAGTTATTGCTTTATAAGCTTTCAAATGTTGATAAAGAAAGTTATAGAAGAATTGAAAAAATGTTTCAAAAAAAATTTAAACAAAAAAAAGCAGAAGTTGAAGATAATAATGGTTTAACTAAAAAAGCCTATGTAGTAAACCATCCTTTAGCAAGAGAAGCAATATTTTTTTATGATGTTGAAGATGAAAGTCTTTACTTAATTTTAAACACTTCTTTTACTGTGGAAGGATCTTATAGAAAATTTGTTAATTTAATTAATCTCATAAAAGAAAAAGGTTTTGAAAGTATTCACAAATTAAGTTTAGGTAAAGAATATATTGGCAGAGTTCCTTATGGGTTGTATAAAATTGATTATTATTCTTTTTTTAAACCTTTAGGATTTAAATTAGAAAATATTAAACCTTACCATTTAAAAAATCTAGAAGAACTAAAATTAGAAGATAAAGGATTGATAGGCAAAATAGAAATTTGTTCATATAGTTCGCATTCTTCTTTTCCACTTGCAGAAATCCAAGTTATTGATTATAATACTCATAGTTTTAGAGAAAGAAATGGTTTTTATGATCATAAAGAATATGAAAAAAGAAGAACCGAAAAAACAAGAAAAAATCTTAAAAAAATATATGAAGAATATAGACTAGAAAATAGACAAATAGAAATATTAAAAAAAATAGGAGGAATTTTTATTCCAACCTTATATAAAATCAATTGATTTAATAATAAAAACTATTCAAACAACTCTTGTTCCAAAACTCTTTCAATTTCCTTTTTAACTTTATCTTTTACAGGAATAGAAATGGATCTAGTTTTTCCCTTATTTTGCAAATAAGAGATTTCTGCTTTAATTAAACCCATTAAGTCTAGTTCAGACAAAATATCAGAGAATCTTCTTAAACTTATAGCCCTCATTTTTAACCTTTGAGTTAACTGTTCATAATAACTATAAAGAATTCCTGTATAAGCTACTTTATCCCCATATCTTTTTAGATAATTAAATATAGAATACAAAACTATTTGATGTTGTTTTGGCAAAGTTTTTACACTTTCAATTATCTCATTTTTATCTAACTCTTCTTGAGCTTTTTTTACATGTAAAACAGTTATTTTTTTTGCATTTTCTCGATCTGCTATTTCTCCTGTAATTCTAAGCAAGTTAATCGCTTTTCTAGCATCTCCATGTTCCTGGGCAGCAATAGCAGCAATTTTTCCAATAACAACTTCACTGACAGCTCCTTCCACAAATGCTTTTTCAGCCCTTTCTCTCAATATGTCTGCTAATTGAACAGCGTTGTACGGGTCAAAAACCAACTCTTCATGAAATAAAGAACTTTTTACTCTTGGATCTAATTTCTCCATTAAAAAAATATCATTTCCAATTCCAACTAAAGAAACAATAGTATCCGTCTCGTAATGAGATCTTAATAAGTTATACAAAAAATTATCTCCTGATTTTTTAATTAAGTTATCTATTTCATCAATAATGATTATTACAACTTTTTCTTTGTTTAATTCTTCAAATAGATTTTTATATAGCTGTTCTAAGCTAATTCCACTTATTGTTGCATTTTTGTTTAAAGATTTTAAAATATGACCAATTAATTTATATTCTGTATCCGGTCCATTACCCATTCTTGAATTTAAATAGATTATCTTTATTGGTAAGTTATGTTGTTTAACAACTTCTAAAAAATTTTTTACAACATAAGTAACAGTCAAAGTTTTCCCAGTCCCAGTTTTTCCGTAAATAAATAGGTTAGAAGGTTTTTGTAATTTTAAAGCAGGAGCGAAGACAGAAGCAATTTTATTTATCTCCTTTTCTCTATGAAAGATTTGTTCTGGAATATAAGAATCATTTAAAACATTTCTATTTTTAAAAATAGAATCTTTTTTTAGATAGTTAGAAAAAAATTCGGTTAAATTTGAAGATCTAGCAATGATGTTCATTCCTACAAAAATCCTCAAAAAATTTATAAAATTACAGGAAAGAAAGGTTTATAAGTATTGTTTCTTTTAAAAACACTATTTAAAATGAGATTAGCAGTTTTATTTTCAGGCGGAAAAGATTCAAATTTAGCTCTAATAAAGGCTAAGGAATTAGGTTATAAAGTAGTTTGCTTGTTAAATTTAATTCCATTAAATAATTACAGCTATATGTTTCAATCAATAAATGTTGAACTAACTAAATTACAAGCAGAAGCTTTAGAAATTCCAATAATTCAAAAAATAACAAAAGGAGAAAAAGAAAAGGAATTAAAGGACTTAGAAAAGTTGTTAAGAGAGGCAATTAAAGAATACAAAATTGAGGGCATTGTTATTGGTGCTTTAAAATCTACTTACCAAAGCTTAAGAATTCAGAAAATAGCTAATGAATTAGGTTTGTGGGCTTTTAACCCATTATGGCTGATGAATGAAGAAAAAGAATTAGAGGAACTAAAGAAATATAATTTTAAAGCAATAATTACTAGAGTAAGTAGTTACCCATTAACTGTAAGTTTGTTGGGAAAGGATTTATTAGAAATAAAAGATTTTTTGTTAAAAAACAAAAACTTAATCAACATTAGTGGAGAAGGAGGAGAGTACGAAACTTTTGTTTTGTTCAATAAATATTATAAGAAAAAAATTGTTGTTGAAGAATTTGAGATAAAAAAAGAAAATGAAAATCTAGGAGATTTCATTATAAAAAAAGCAAGATTGGTTGATTTTAAAAGGTAATGAAAAATTAAAATTTTATACAATTTTTTAATAACAACGAAAAATGGCTAAAAAAGTTTTAGTTGATACAAATATTTTGTTCCAATTATTCAAAAGAAATGTCAATTTAGAAAACTTAATTGGGTATGAATTAATAATTCCTGATTTTGTTGAAAAAGAGTTTCTTTTTAAAGCAAAAGAAAATAAAATAAAAAATGTCGAGTCTTTTCTAAGAAATTTGGAAGACTTTGGGTTTAAAAGAATTAAAACTAGTTATAAATTTGACAAAAATGTTGATGATTTATTATTAAAAATGGCTAAAGAACAAGATGCTTATATTCTAACCATTGATAAAGAGCTAAAAAGAAGAGCTAAAAAAGAAGAGATTAAAATTAAATGGGTTGAAAAGAAGGGAAGAACTTTTAATAAAGAAGATGTAGAAGATTTATATTAGTCTCAAAAAAGCTTTATAAATTTTGTTGTTTATGTTCTTCAATGACTTGGAGAACAAAAAAAGTAGGACCAACAGGAAGATTTGGAGCGAGATATGGTTTAAAAATAAGGAAAAAAATTAATGAAATAGAAGTGTTTCAAAGAAAAAGACATAAATGTCCTTATTGTTCAAAAATCGCTGTAAAAAGAGTTGCTTTCGGAATCTTTCAATGTAAAAGCTGTGGTAGTAAATTTACTGGAAAGGCTTACTTCCCATAAAACCCTTTCTTTTTTACAGCGGGGTAGGGCAGCCTGGAGTGCCCGGTGGGCTCATAACCCACAGGTCGGAGGTTCAAATCCTCCCCCCGCTACTATATTAAAAATTTAGAATTTTTAAATCAACTTAAACAGCATAGTTTAAACAATAGCAAAGAAACTTTTTTCTTAAACGTAGAAAAACCTAAGAATGACGTAGATGAAGTTTTAGAATTCTTCGATAAAATCTTAAAGGGGGAAATAAAACATAGACTATTTGACAGAAATTACAGAAAGAAATTAAGAAAAGTCTTTAACGCATTTGGACATCCTCTAAGGGTGTTTATTTTTCAGTGTCTTTATATTAAACATTCTCTAAGTTATGAAGACTTAAAAGAAATTGGCTTTTCTAAACAA
>CAZGMV010000044.1:0-5777 GCA_964526875.1 Candidatus Woesearchaeota archaeon
TGAAAAAATAAAGAAGGTGGTTGAAAAGTGGAAAGTAAGGATTTAAGAGAAAAAATCAAAGAGATAAGAGTTAAACTAAAGGAATTAAAAGAGGAAAGAGAAAAAATATACCAAGAAATCGAAAAAATTAATTCTTTTCTAAATGAAAAATATGAAGAATTAGAAAACTTAAAAAAGAAACTGGAAGAAATTGAAAAAAATGAAGAAAAAGAGGAAAAAAAAGAAAATGAACTTGAAAAGCTAAAAAAAGAAGCTGAAGAAAAATTAAAAGAACTTTTAGAAAAGAAAAAGCAACTTGAACAAAAAATGAAAGAAAAATTTAAGAAATCACCAAGTGTTCTAAAAAGAAAAATAACTTTATTAGAAAAAAAGTTAGAGACTAGTGTATTAAGTTACAATAAAGAAAAAGCACTAATTGAAAAAATAAAAGAAATGAAAAAAGAACTGGAGACAATGTTAAAAAATAATGAAATCACTAAAGAATTAAATAAGATTAAAGAGGAAATAATATTACAAAGAAAATTATTAGCTAACCTAACAAAGAAAAAAAGTAAAAAAATAAACCCTGAATCAATTAAAAAACAAATAAAGGCGGTTAAATATAAAATAACAACAAACAAAAATAAAAGAAAAAAATTAAAAGAGAAAGTTAGCAAAATCAAAGAGGAACAAAAGAGATTAATTGAAGAGATAGAAAATGTTAAAAAACAATTAAAAGAGTTAGAAAATAAAGAAAAAGAAAGTAAAAAAGCCAAAAAAACAAAAATGCAAAGATCAATAAAAACAAAAAAAGCAAGTAAGAAAATACCTGTTTTATTAAAACAACAAATAGAAGAAGTTAAGAAAAAAATAGAAAATAAAGAAACTTTAACAACTGAAGATTTATTAGTAATCCAAAAAGCGGAGATGTATGGTATTAAATTAATATAATTTTTCCTTTTTGATTTTATTTTTTAATTTCTTAAAAATTTAATATAATTAAGTATTAAATGGAAATCTCAAGAACAGTTTTTAAGTTATTAATAATGGTCATAACTGTAATTTTTGTAGGTTATATAGGGACTAAAGTAGTCAATAATTATGTAATAGTTAACAAATTTCAAAAAGAAGTTGAATTTATAACAGATTTACAACATTTTCTAAAAACAGATCAAAAATACTTCACTTTAAATAGATTCGATAAAAATTTAGCTTTAATTTGCTTTTCCAATTCCTTAAAAGAAGAAGAACTAGAAGATTTAGGAATTGAAGTTGAATATAATTTCACAAAAATAAAAGATGTTATTTATTCTTTCAAAGACGATATTGTCTTAAAAGAATTAATGAAAACAGGACAAAAAGATTTGTTTTTTATTTACAAAGATGGTAGTTGGAAAGCTTATTATATTAAAAACTTACTTTTATCAACAAAACAATTGCCTTTATGCTTTAAACCTGGAGAAACAATTAAGAAAACACAATATTATGGAAAAATAAACATTTTACCTTCAACTGGGAGAGATATTAGTGAGTTCATTTAATAACAATAATTTTTTTAGTTGTTTATCATACGAATTCAAATAATCCTATCTTAAGTTATGAAATTTCTCTTTAGTTTTTCCAAAAAGAGAAGATTATTCAAAGTTATACATGAAATTTATTATGACAAAACACTTATTAATACTTTAAACTGACATTTTATTTATCACCTTTAAGTAATATACTAACCTCTTCAAATTGTAAAATTATAACTTCTATTAATTAGTGATAGGGAGAATTGTCAGTTAGGGTTTGTAAAGTTAACGCTATTAACTACTAATTAGTTAAAAGTTATAAATATTTTGGTAGATAAATAAAATGTTAAAACATAAAGAAGACATAAGAGACAAAATTCTACAATCATTCAAGGAAATTAAAGATAAAAAAGTTTTTGAAAATTTATTAGAAACTCCTTATATTAAAGGAGAGAATTTTATTTTAATACCTAAAGCATTTTCACCAGTTTTAAAAAATGGAGAAGAGACAGGAAATTATTTAACCTTATATTTAATAAAAAGTGAAAATGAAGATTATATATTGATTAGTCAAGATGAAAAAGGAATAATAGACTATTCTAAAAAGTTAAACATCCTTCAATTTACATTATTAACAACAAACAACAATTGCTTTTTAGCTTGTATTAATAAAGATGGTAGTAGAACATTATATCTCATGGGAAAAAATAAAAAAGCCCACGAATTAACAGACAATATTTATGTTTGGGTAGAAAATCATAAGAAAGTTAAAGAAAATAAATTATATAAAAAAATAATAGGAAAAAAATTTTTTAACTGTTTAGAAAGTAATAAAATTGTAAAAGGACCTTTTCTGTTATATGAAAGTTGTTGGAAATATAAAGAAGAAAAGATAAAAGTAACTCTCAAAAAAAACATAATAGACAAAACATTAACAAATGACTACTATTTCTATGTTTTTGAGATAAATCACGAAAATAAAAACAAAGAAAATACTAGAAAGGATCTATATTTATTGGGAATAAAAAAACAAAAAGGAAATAAAACAAATACTCAAGTATGTTTTACTGGTTATTTAACAATACCAGAAAAAGAATTAACAAAAAATAAAGAACAAATAGACCTTGAAATAAGTATTATCCCTAGTTATTGCCCTTATTTTACTTATATAGAAGGAGAAACATATTTAAAATTATATTTTTCCTCTTTAATACTAGTTAAACAAAAACTAAATGACAGAGAATTTAAAATAGTAGGGGGAACTTGTCTTATTTATAATGAAGTTAAGATATTACAATACTTAAAATAAAACTACCAAACATAAAAATTTCAATAAAACAATTTAAAAACTCAAAATATAAACCATTTTCTTTTTTTCTTAAACCAATAATCTTCAATTTTATTTAAATTATCGTCTAACTTTCTTTTTCCTAGTTTATAGATCTTATTTTCATTTAGCTCCTTAGGGTTTTTATGAGTTAATAATAAATAAGCTTCTTCAAATCTTGAAACCCCATATAAATTAATCTCATTTAAACCAAAAGGGTCTAAAGATAATTCATTTGCTATTTCCCCATAACTAGTTAATGGAAAAATAAAAGAAAAATTGTCAAAGTAATTATTATCTTTGTTATTTCTATATTTTTTTTCTTTATCTTTCATTCTTTTTACAACAATTCCTTTTTCATAAAGACTTCCAACATCACATATTCTCCCATCTAATTCTAAAGCTCCTGTTATAAACCTATTTTTATATATTTTTTCCTTTGATAATGCAGAGATTATACTTGCTGCTACAGCAGTAGTAGCTGAAGGTCCGCCTATTTTATTCCAACTATCATAAAATGAAATTGAAACTTTAAAAGGAATATTACCTTCCTTAAATTTAGGAATTTGAGAAAGATAATCAATTATAAAATTTTTAACAATACCAAAACCTTTTATAGTGTCTTCCTCAACTAAATAACTATCTTTATCAACAAATTCAAATAATCCGCTTTCTTTATCAATCTTATAAATAGCAATAGATTTTACAGGAACATAAATTCCACCTCTGCCTGACTTTAGGACGGCAAGAGCACTTACTTTTCCAACTTCTTTTTCTTTAGCACGTAGATAATCTAAAATCCTTTCGTCAGTATATTCAAAATAGTCTTGAATTTCTCTAATTTTATCCCTTAAAAAGTTTAAATCTAAAACATTTCTTCCTTTTGCTTTAACATCCTCAAATAATTCTCTTAAAAAGTTGCCAATATCTCTAAACTTAACTAAAACTTTATCTCTATAACTAAAATGATTAATAAAGTAATTTAAAAAATCATCTTCAATAGTTATACCAGCTTTTTCTGCTTCTTTAAAAACAAAATAAAGGAATTCTTTTATATTTTTATCACTTGTTTTAACTTCACTAGGAACTTCTATTAACTTAATTCTAGATCTCAAACCACTTTCATCTCTTAAATAACCTTCTTTAAAGTAAATGAAAGGATCTTGATTATCTGTTGCCAATAGAATGGAATTATGTTCTCCTAATTCAATACTTAATTTATCATCTTCCACTTTTGAAGAATTGTTTAAAAAAGCCATAAAAAAAGATTTTATAAAATTACCCTTTTCTCTTAATTCTTCTAAAAGACGGTGAAAATCCTCTTCTATATAAAAGATTTTCCCATAAGGAGGGTTAAAATAATTTATCAAAGAATGAGGTATTGCACTTTCTTCAGGATCTCCTTCGTCAATAGGCTCAATTTTTATTAAATTATCAAAGGAATCAGGCTTTATTTTAACTACTCTTTTTCCATAAACTTCAAACATTTTAGGTTCAAATATTTCTTCTGGAGAAAACATATAACTATTATAAGGAAATAAAAGAACAAACTGCTTGAAAGAGATCAAAGAATATCTTTTACCATTAATTCTTATTTCATCTTTTTCAAACCTCTCCTGTAAAATTTCCTTTAAACTAGGAGTTCTTTTCTTCAATTCTTTTTTTAAGTTAATAATTTCTGGTAAATAAATATGAAAAATATTTTCTATATGTACTCTTAAGTTTTCTTTAAATTCTTCCTTTTTTACGTAATTTAATAAACTTCTAATCCAACTTTTTAATTTACTCGTATTTTTTTCAATTTCTTCAAAGTGCTTTAGGACAACGGATTCGGTAGATATCTTAGCTTCTTCACTTAATTTTTCAACAATCTTTTTTCTTTTTTTATACAACTCCTTTAATTCTTTAATACCGCTTTTATCAATTAATTCAACAAAAAAATATTTATATAAATCTTCTAAATTCTTCTTAATTTCTAAAACCCTAAAATAATCATTTTCAGACGTTAAATAATCTTCATATTTGATAATTTTTATATTATAAGGGTTTTCAAAATTAGGTAAAATTAAAAAATTACTTTCTTTATTATTGCTAAATTTCTTTCTTAAATTTTCAATTAAACTAATAGTCTCTTTATCAAAAAAAGATTTTATTTTTTTAAAATAATTTTCATCTTCTAAACATTTTATCAAAGTTTCAATAATAGTATTTTTTCCAGTCCCTGGTTCTCCTACGAGTACAACATAAGGATATTCTGTGTTTAATCTTCGTAACATTTCTTTAAAAACTCCTTCCTGGACAAAAAAAGGCTTTTCTTTGAAATTTTTAAATTCTTTTTTTGCTTCTTTAATAATATTTCTATAATTTTTAGGACCTAGTAAATTTTTAATAATAACTTCTAAATTTCTTTCTTCACTAGTACAAAAAATAATTTTTTCTTTATTATGTGGTAAAGACATAATTAGGAAGAATAATAAAAAAAATTTATAAAATATAATTTACAAACAAAAACCAAAAAATAGCACTAACTTTACAAATCCTTCTATCACTAAGAAATAGTGAAAGAAAAAAACTTAAGGTCTTGTTATTATTACCAAAACCTATGGTAGAACTTCTAAACATAAAAAAACTATTCAAAACTGGGCTAAACACTGTGGGGGGGGCTATACACTCCTTACCACCACAAACGGACTCGTTTGATCCGTGCGCTACATTCTGCCTTCGGCAGAGTAGCGCCTGCAACCGACGGCTCGGTTGACGCGCCTTTTGTAGAGGCTCTACTTAGGGGGTTGCTCTGCAACCCCCTAAAGTAGTGCACGGGTAGCTTAGGGCGTTTATCCCCCAAACTTTGACAAAGTTTGATCAAAGGCTCTACTAAGGAGGGTTCGCTTAGGCGAACCCTCTCCTATAGTAGTGCTTGGGGTTAGTAAGGGGCGTATAGTCCCTACAGTTGGTAA
>CAZGMV010000045.1:0-5751 GCA_964526875.1 Candidatus Woesearchaeota archaeon
TAATTTTTCTTTTATAGATTTTACAGTCTTTTTTAAAAAACCAAACATAAAAAGAAAAATATTAAAATTTTTATAAATGAAACTTTAAAAACTTATTGTTTCTATTTTTTCATGAATGAACAAAACAATTTTTATTTTCTTTATGTTGATGATAACAACTTATTTAAGATTTTATTTTTAAATAAAAATAAAAAAGAAAGACCTAAACTTGGAGATTTTTTAATTTTAGAAAATGAGGAAGTTCTAATTCTTTGTAGAGTTGAAAAGGAAAGTTATTTTTTAGAATATTCACAAATAAAAGAAGTTATTGAAAGAATTAAAGAAATAGGAATTGATTTGCTAGAGGAAATGGAAAAAGAAGATTTAAACAAACTGATTTACCACCTTCTCCCTTTAGCAATTTTAAATAAAAGAAAAAAACAATTAAGTCCTTCTTATAGAAACATTCCTTTACATTTAGAAACAACAATAAGAAAACCTTCTTTCCACGAGTTAGCTTATTTCCTAAATCAAGAATACCTAAAAAACAAAAACTACGAAGAATTCTTAAATACACTAGCAGAAAAAAACATTAATGAGGAAAATATTTTCGAAAAAGAAAAAGAATTTACGGAATTGTTTAATGGAGAAATAATAGGTTATTACAATTCAATTCCAATAATATTTAATATCAACAAATTCCTAGCAAAAAGAACAGGAGTGTTTGCAAGAACAGGTTATGGGAAAAGTAATGCTGTAAAAACAATTATTCTTAAGTTATTAAAACTAAGTTTCTTAAGAGAATTTGAAGAAAAAAAAGATGTTTTAAATGATTTGGTGTTAGTTTACGATATTAATGGAGAATATGCATTTACAAACGAACAAAATATTGGATTTGCAGAGTTATTTGAAAACAACGACGAACAATTTTTGGTTTTAACAAATAAAAAATTTTCTTATAATTTTGTAAAACCTTTAAAAATAGACTTTTCCTCTTTAGAAATAAGTGAAATAGTTGATTTACTAATAGAAGCATTTAGTGGAGAAGAAATAAAAGCTTATACTTATTTTGAAGAAGTAAAAGGAATTTGGTTAAAAGAATTATTCAAATTAGCTGTTGAAAAAGAAAAAAACTCAACTGGAAAAAGTGAAAAAGAATTTGATAAAGCAAATATTAGAAGGATAGTTTCTTTTGTTATTCAATATTTGAGAGATTTACTACAAATCCTATCTTCTGATTTAAAAAAAGATTTAATTGAATTGGATGAAAGCTATAGAAAAGAAGGAAAAAATAATATTGTTTTAGTGATTAATGAAATGAAAAAATTAATGGCTAAAAGTGATGAAATGCAAAAAAGATTAAAAAACGCTGCTTTAAAAGAAGTAAATATTGGAGCAATGGAATGGAGAATAAAAAAAGTTTTTGATAATTTATACCATCCAAAAGGGATAAGTTCTAAGGAAATTAAAGAATGGTATGATAAGAAAAAATTAGTTATTATTGATTTATCAAGTTTAGATGATTGGGCAGGTAGTTTAATAAGCTCCTTTATATCAAAAAAAATTTTCCAATATAGTCAGGAATTCTTTCTAGAAAATAAAAAATATAATGTGATAACTATTTTTGAGGAAGCTCAAAACTTGTTAGATGATATAACAAAAAACAACAACATTTTTGTTAGAATGGCAAAAGAAGGAAGAAAATTTAATATTGCAATGTTTGCAATAACTCAACAACCTTCAAGCATTTCCCCAAAAATTTTAAGCCAATTAGATAATTATTTAGCATTCCATTTGTTAAATGATGATGATATTAATTCACTATCAAAAGCAAATAGTCATTACAGTGGTTTAGTAAAATATTTATTGAAATATGAACCAATAAAAGGACAATGTTTTTTTTATTCTTCCCCAGAACAACCTTTTGTAATACAACTACAATTTAAACTATTTGATAAAGAATTTAAAGAAGTTAAAAAAACTTTTAATGAATTTTTAAAGGAAAAAGATAGAAAAGAAAAAGAACTATTGGAAAGTTCTATTGATTTATTTTAATTTCATTGGTTTTTTATAACTTGGAACTTACTTTCTATAGTTTTAACCAAAGTATATGCTGAATAAATTTTGAAAGAGTACTCTTTATCCGCAACTTCTCTTGGCAAAGTTATAGTACAAACAATTGGAGATGTTTCATCTCCATTATAATAAGTTAAAGCAGTAAAATCATTAGCATTATTGTTATTACATTCAATATTTACTCCATCTATATCAGAAACTATTTTAAAGTAAGATACTGGATATTTTCCTGTACTTATAGAAGGAACTGGCCCACATTTTTCCATAGTGGCAGTAGTTAATTGTAAACTATCATCACTTAATTTTTTAGCCTTAATTGTTAAAATATATTTATATTCTTCATTATTTCCACTTACTGGAGAACCTTGAGCACTAATTGTATAAGTAACTTCTCCCTTATTAGGTGTTATTTCTAAATTTAAACTTTTATAAGCTTCTGCTCCGTTTTCAACATTACTACCTGGTACTTCTAAAGAAAATTGATCTTCTTTTAAAACAGGATAACATAAATAAAATTTAATCTTTTTTTCAAGTAAAGTAGCTATATTTGAATCAGGGTCTATTTCTACATTTCCTAAAGTAGTAGAATAATACATTGGAATTATCTTTCCATCTACAAATTGTGCTAAAGGAGTAATGAAATTTCCTTCATTTGGTGTTGTTTTTATATCACTAGACCCTCCAACACTATAAGTTATTGTTAATCCGTTGTTATCAATAGAAGTTCCTGCTTTAAATATATTAGCGTTTCCAACTTCATTCGGTTTTAAATACACATAATTTTCTGTTTTTACTACAACAGGAAAAGTACCGCCATAAACCTTATCAGGCATTTGGCTTTCTAATTCTATTTTTACATATCTCTCAATATCATTTGGATTAACCCCTACTTTATCTTCTTTGTTTTTCTTAACTTTATCATTACCAAAGAAAAACAATCCTTTTTTTGGTTGTATTCCTTGTTGTTGGGTATTATCTCCAACTTGTTGTTGAGTTTGTACTTGTTGACAACCTACTAGCATAAAACTTAAAGCCACAATAGAACTTAAAACCAAAGCTCTAGAAGCAATTTTCTTAAATTTGGCAAAAGTTTTCATAAATATTTTAAAAACATTAAATTTTTAAATTTTTTGTCTAGTGATAAAAAAGATTTATAAATTTATTGCATCTAGAATAAAAAACGCCGCGGTAGCTCAGCTGGTAGAGCATGTGACTTGTAATCACAAGGTCCCGGGTTCAAATCCCGGCCGCGGCTTGTATCACTCCTAACAAGATTAAGTTTTAGTTTATTAGAATAACTTACTTCTTATTAAATAGAAATTTTCAAGATCAACTTTTAAGTCTTGTTTAATTAAATTCTCTTTCAAGAATTTACTTTTTTCAATAAAAAAATTTGCAAAAAATAATTCTTCTAAAGAATTATCAAAACCTAAATTATAAAATTCCTTAAAAACACCAAAAATTGTCAGTAGGAAAGAGTAATTAGGAGAGTATAAGAACAAAAAATCATTTTTTTGATAGAAATATTGAATAAAGTCTATAAAAAAAGCTCTACTTTTTATTTCTTTTTCCATATCTTCAAATTTCTTTCTTTCAACTATTGTTAAGTCGTTTTTTCTTGAATTAAATTTGTTATAATAACAATTAAATAAATCAACATAAAAAAAGTCATCATTATAAGGATTAAATCCAAAAGCGGCGACAAAATCTTTAGTTAGAGTTGAATAAACCAAAAACTTAACAAAAAAAGTATTTAAAGCTTTTAAACCCTCAAAAGGTAATAAAATTAGATTATAAGGTTTTGAATAGTCGACTAATTCTTCCCATTTTTTAAACAAAATTAAAGAAAAATTGTTCTTGAGGAATTTAAGTTCTAAGTTTGTTAATTCCTCTTTATTAAAAATATGAGTATTTAAATAATTAACCAAATTTTCTTCAGTGGGTTCCAAATTCCCAAAAAAGAAAGGTTTTATTAAATTATAGAAGAAATCTATTGAATTAAAGAAATCAGACTCTGGAATTTTCATCATATCTTCAGCTACCCCAGGATTCATCACAATAAAAAAAGAAAATATTTAAAAACAAATTTACTTTAAAGCTAATTTCACATCTTCTCCTTTAACAGTTTCTCTTTTTGCATGTTTTGCATTAGCAACAGCTTTTTTTACAATCTCTTCTACATACTTCTCAACAGCTTTAGCAACTTCTTCTACAGCTTCATTACTTACTCTTGAAACACCTCCCTTTTTGAATAATTCTTTAACTTTTGATTTCATAACAACCATTGTTTATTAAATATACAGAATAATTGTTAAATATTTATTACTACTAAATAATAATTAAAGGTAAATAGGAAATCATTTAATAATTAATATATCTTGGTTTTTCAAGTAAAAATTTAAATAACTTGTTTCTTTATAGAAAGATAGATAATTTAAAATATTATAAATTATATCAGAAGTATAAAAGTGTAAAGCAGGAAATACTTTCCAAAAGATACCTTTTCCTTTCCTTGTAGTTACAGGATAGTAAGTTCCTAAAAAGTAGTAAAAATTTTTGTCTTTCCAAATTAGATTATAACTAGTTAATCCTATTTTTGAATTTCTTGTCTCTAATAACACATCTTTTGAGTTATTAGCCAAGTAAAAAACAGGTTGAAATAAAGGATAAAATGAATCATTTATTTTATTATCTAAAAAAACATAACTTTCTTTTATATATTCCTCTAAACTTTCAGCATTATCTAAATCAAAACTCAAATTCAAGTTATAATAATTATAGTCGTTGTCGTTTAATAAAGTAATATTCACAAAACCAATAGGAGCAAAAGCCAATAATAAATTGTCCAAATAAGCGTTATTTCCTTCTAAAACAATCTTTCTGTTGTTAACATCCAAAGATACTTTCCAATTTTTACTACCTTTTCTAAATAAATTTTCATCATAATAACCTATATATTTGTTAAAATTAATTAATACACCTTCTTCATTATTTAAATACACTAATAAATCGTTTAAGATTTTGTTATTAGAATTGTTAAATTCTTCATTTCCACTACTTAAAACATCAAAATTTATATTTGTAACATCGGAAGGAGTATAATAACTATAATAGATTTTATTCATTAATGGAATTTCAAAAACAAATTTAAAGTAATTTCTACTTAACCTATTCGGCAAATCTTTATCATAAATATTAGAAATTATATAATCAGGCAAATAAACGTTTAATTCTGTGTCCAAATCTTGACTTTTATTTAAAAAACTGTATTTATTATTTGAATAACTAAAAATATTAAAAGAAGAATTTGCTGCCAAATAAGGTATTAAAACGTCAAAATTACAAGAAGTATCATTACAACCTCTTAATTTATATTTTAAAGGCTTAAATACTCCTGAATCATTATAAAACAACTCTAAATCATTACAATAATAGTAATAACAAGAAAACTGGTCTTTATCAATAGTTAAATTTAATAAAACATTTGAATAAGGAACATTTTCAGGATTGTATAGTTCAATTACTTTTTCTGTTTTATAATACTCATTATTTTCAAAAAATAATCTTACCCAAGAATCAAAAGATCGGATATTAAAATAACTAGTAAAATTTTCATTTTCATGTTTTTCTACATTAAAAATATTGACTCTACTTGACTCATTAATAATTACAGGTTTTTTATTGAATAAAGAATTA
>CAZGMV010000046.1:0-5527 GCA_964526875.1 Candidatus Woesearchaeota archaeon
TATGATTTTGATGAATTAGAAATTGAATTACTAAAAGTTTTAAAAGAAATTTTAGATAAACAAAAATCCGTTATTGAACTAACAGATTTATTAAAAGAAATAGATTCAAAAAAAATTAATAAAGACAATGTTCTAAAAATCCTTTATTGGTTAAAAAATAAAGGTTTTGTTGATTTAAAAGAAAAAAGGAAAGAATCGTTTTTTATTAATTATAAGGACGAAATTCTTCCAGAAGAACAATTATTTGACTTATTAAAAGAAAAAGAGGAGATTGAATTAAAAGAAGCTAGTAAAAAAATAGAAGGTTTTAATATTGCCTTAGGTGAATTAAAAAAAGAAGGAGTTGTTGAAATAAAAGAAGGTAAATTAAGATTAATTAAAGATTCTTTTGTATCAAACGTAAGAAAAATTGATGAAAAAATTAAGGAAAATCAAGAATTAACAAAAGAAGAAATTAATTATTTGAAAAAAAGAGGTTTATTAGGGAAAAAAGAAATTGTTGATTATATTGTTGAAATTAAAGATAAGGTTAAAAAAATTGATTTAAGCAAGATAAAAGTAAAAATAAATAAATTAACTAAAGAAGACATAAAAACTGGAAAATGGAAAGAAATAGGTATTAAAAAATATTCTGTAACAGACCCTTTACCAAAGATTTGGGGAGGAAGAAAACACCCTTTAACAATTTTTTTAGATAAAATAAAGGAAATTTGGGTTTCAATGGGTTTTAAGGAAAAAAAATATGAATTAGTAGTTCCTGCCTTATTGAACTTTGATGCTTTAATGGTTCCTCACGATCATTTAGCGAGAGAAATGCAAGATACTTTTTATTTAGAAGGAACAAGTGATTTAAATGGACTTAAAGAAGTGTTTGAAAAAGTTAAAGAGATTCATAAGAAATTTTATGGCTATTTTGATGATAATGAAAGCAAAAAGCTATTGCTAAGAACTCAAGACACAGTAGTAAGTGCTTACTTTTTATATCAAGTAATGAAAGAAAAAGAAAAATTACCTGCTAAAGTATTTAGTATCGGAAAAGTTTTTAGGAATGAAACAGTTGATAAAACACACTTAGCAGAATTTTTCCAAAGCGAAGGCCTGGTTATTGGAAAAGATCTAACTTTCGAAGATTTAGTAGGATTTATTAAAGAATTTTTCAACAAATTAGGATTTAAGAAAGTTAAATTTAAAATAGCATATTTTCCATTCACAGAACCTAGCCTAGAAGTTTTTGTTTATCATGAAGGATTAAAGAAATTTATTGAATTAGGGGGAGCAGGGATTTTTAGAAAAGAAATTAACGAGATTTTTGGTATTCCAAAAGAATATAATATCTTAGCATGGGGTTTGGGGATCGAAAGGATAGCTATGCTTTACTATGGACTAAATGATATAAGAGATATTTTAAGTAACAAAACAAACATAGAATTTTTAAGAAATTATAAAATCAAATAAAATCAATAAAACTAAAATAAGATAAAATGGGAAGAAATAAATGTATTGAAATAAAAAATTTAAAATTAACAAGTGCTGAAGTTAAATATTTAAAAGAGTTAGGGAAATGTGAAGAAAACAAAGAATGTGCTAATTTAGTTAAATTATCTAAATTATTAGGTATAAAACCTTCTTCAGTTCAGGAAGTTATTAAAAAACTAGAAAAGAAAGGATTAATAAAAAGAAAGTGGGGAAAAATCGAATTAAGTAATTTGGGTAAGGAGGTTGTTAAAGAAATATCTACAAAAAGAAGAGTTATGGAAAACTTCTTTTATTTTATTTTAAAAATGGATGAAAAAAAAGCATCTTTGGAAGCTAATAACTTGGACTATTTAGTTAGTTGTGAACTAATTAGCAAAATGTTGGAATATCTAGAAAAAAAAGGCTTTAGAAGTAATTATTGTATTCATGGAAAACAATTATACAAAGAAATGATTAAACAAGAAATTAAAGAAAAAAAAGGAAAAATAAAGTGAAAAAATGAAAAAAATAAAAAAAAATGGAATCAAAGACGAAAAGATAATTTTTTTAGATGAAAAAGGAAAATATTATTTTTTGAAACCAAATAATAAAAAAGAAGTGCATACTAATAAAGGATTTTTTATTTTTAATGAAAACAAAGATATTTTTGAAACAAACAAAGGCTTCAAGTTTTTTAAAGTAAATTATTTTAGAGATAAATTTAAATTCATTAAAAAAGGACCACAAACAAGCCATATTAAAGATTTAGGTTTAATATTTGCTAAGATCCTTCCACAAAAAGATTGGGTTATGGTAGAAGCAGGAAGTGGTAGCGGACAAGTTTTATCTTTTTTTGCTAATTATGTTAAGGAAATTCATTCTTTCGAGATAAAAGAAGAATTTTTTAACATTGCTAAGAAAAATATTGAATTTTTAGGTTTAAAAAATGTTTATTTATATAACAAAGACTTAAAAGAATGTGAAGTAAAGGCTAATTTTGTATTTTTAGATTTACCAGAACCTTGGGCTTATTTGGAAAAAATTAAGGAAATTTTAGAAAGAAAAGGTTTTTTAGTAATATACTTCACGACACCTAGACAGTTAGATTTATTTATGCAAAAATTCCAAGAGAAATATAAAGAATTTTTCGTCTTAGAAGATATTTTTGAAGTTGTTGAAAGACCTTGGGAGTTAAAGAAAAAAGAAAGAATTATTTTTTGTAAACCTAAGACAGTTATCTTAGGGTTTACAGCAATTGTTGCAATATTAAGAAAAATTAAATAAGATACTGTTTGTTTTAATAGTTACTTTCTAAATATTCTAGTACTTTTTGCTTTTTTAATTCTTCTGACCAATTACTATTCCATAAACCTTTTTCCTTCATTTCATTTTTTATAGTCTTCCTTACTTTAATTGCTATTCCATAATTAAATTCACTCATTTCTTCCCCATTTAACAAAGCTTCGCCCACACCAATAACTCTACCCAATTCATCTATAATTATAACTTCTTCTTTTGGCAAAATATTCTCATCAGCATAAAAAATGTAATTAGCCATCACGTTATAACCTAAAGCAACTAAAGGAACAAATTTTTTGTAAATCTTAACTCTATAATTATAACCTTCTAAAATTTGATGTAATCTCTTAGCCCCAAAATAAGACAAAGTAAAAAAACCGTCTCTTGGTCTTAAAGAAGCTAGTAATTTGTTATCTAAATAAATTCTTCTAATTTTTTTTGTAGAGCCAAGTTCAATTTCTACTTCATCTGGAAAAAACTTTTCTCCAACATTTTTTCCAAATTGAAAATCTATAATAGCCCTAGCTTTTTTTAAATATTTTTCCATGATCATTGGAAAATCAAAAAAATTAAATTTTCTAAATTTTGTGTAATGTAATAAAACATTCTTAAAAATTTACATCAATAATAGAAATGAATTATCTAGTTCTGGACGACCTTCTAATATTTTTAGTGAAGTCATTTTTCCTTTTATTTTTTTTAATCTCGTTTTCGTTTTATGATATAAAAGAAGGAAGAATCCCAAATAAAGTTTTATTATTTATGTTAGTAATCGGAATTTTATTGAACTTAACAGTAGACAAGGAATTTTTTATTGAAATCATTAAAAACTGCTTTTTGTTTTTTATTATTTCCTTTATTTTGTGGGAACTAGCTTTAATAAATGCAGGGGACGTAAAGCTATTAGCTTTAATCCCTTTATTTTTTGTTTATTATACTAAAATAAGCCAGATTAAATTATTTATTTTTTACTTAATTTCCGTTTTTTCCGTTTATTTGATATTTTCTTTAATTTATAAAATAAAAAGAAAAAAGTTAGATTTAAAAGAAGTTACGAGAATTTTTTTAAATTCTTTGACAAGAATTAACTTAACTAATTTTATTTTAACCATTTTCACTTTATTCACAATTTTTTATGTCTTAAATTTAAGTTTTTGGCTTTCATTTGTTTTAATCTTTTTCGTTATTTCATTAATTGACAACATTGAATATGAAAAAAGCGTAATTTACTTTACTTTTTTGTTTATAGCACTCATGCTCTTTTTAAATAAAAATTTGTACAAAAATATAATGTTTTATAAACAAATTGCTTTTTTAACTTTTTGGATTTTATTCTTTAGATATTTTTTATTTATTTTAATCTACTTTTCCTCAATCAAAGAAAAAAAAGTTGAAGAATTAAAAGTTAATGATAAATTAGCTGAAGTTCCTGTTAAATTTGGAAATACTTACGGACTCTACAAATTAATCCCTTTTGATCTGTATTCTTTTTATAAAATAAAGGAATTAGCTATTGATGACTATAATCCTTCAATAGGTCTACAAAAAGAAAATTTAAGTAAAATAAAAAGATTTTTTAAACAAAATAAAAGAAAAAAAGTTAAAGTTTTTGAGGAAACACCTTTTGTTCCTTTTTTACTAATAGCTTTTATTTTAACATTTTTTTCAATTTTAGCAATACTTTAAAGTGGTAAATAAGTATTAAAAAATAAAAGAAATTTTGTAAAAACAATGATTATCACAATAAGCTCTGGCAAAGGAGGGGTAGGGAAAACAACAACAGCTGTTAATCTAGCAACTGCATTAAAATTATTTGGTAAAGACGTTATTTTAGTTGATGCTAACATAACCACACCAAATGTAGGCTTGCATTTAGGTTTTCCTTTTGTTAATGTTACTTTAAATGATGTTCTGAGAGAAGATAAACATATTAGCGAAGCTATTTATTTACATCCTATTGGTCTAAGGGTTGTTCCTTCTTCTTTATCACTTCATGATTTACATAATATAGATATTGAAAAACTTCCTGAAGTTGTTAAAGAGTTAAAAAATTATGGAGAAATAATTATCTTAGATTCTGCTGCTGGACTTGGCAAAGAAGCTGTTTCTGCTATTTTAAGTGGAGAACATATCTTAGTAGTGGTAAATCCAGAACTTCCTTCTTTAGCAGATGCTCTTAAAGTTGTTAGGTTAGCAGAAGAAGTTGGAAATCCTAACATAAAAGTTATTGTTAATAAGTATTCAAAAGATAGTAGTATTTCAATTCAACAGATAGAAGCATTATTAGAAAAACCTGTTATCGGAGTTATACCTGAGGATCTTAGATTTAAGGAAGTTCTAGAGAGAAAGGAACCTGTGGTTTATAGATATCCAAAATCAAAACCTGCTATTGCATATAAAAAAATTGCTGCAAACATTATAGGAGTACATTATAATGAAAAACCTGAAGACGAAAGTTTAATTAAAAAATTATTGAATAAAATCCTCTATAAAGATTAAAAACTATCAATTTAAATTTAATTTTAGCAAATCCTCTTCTATTTTCTTTAATTCTTCTTTTATTAATTCTAAATCCAAATCATCTTTTCCTTTAAAATCTTGGAAAAAGTTTTTATCCTGATTATCATTTATCTTAATTTCTTTTTTAAGATCTTCCAATCCTTCTAAAGAAGGAAGATATTTTTGTAATTCTGTTAAATAAAACAAAATCTCTTTATTATTTTCATTAATTATTTTCATTAATTTCATCGTTCCTTTTTTATACTCATATACT
>CAZGMV010000047.1:0-5477 GCA_964526875.1 Candidatus Woesearchaeota archaeon
AAATTTTTGCTTTTCTTGTTTGAAAGAGAAAGCAATTAAATTAATTTTAGCAAATCTAGTATTTTTAAACTTTATATGGGGGTTAAAAATTGTTCTAATTAAATTAAATTTTAATTATTGGTTAATTTTTGGAATAGAGTTTATATTTTCAACTTCATTTTATTTACTAATTACTAAATTTTTGGGTTTATGGCCTAAGATACTGGAAGACTTGTTTATTACTATTTTAAGAGAACTAAAAAAGAACTAAAGAAAATATTATCAAGAAAAAATAAGATTCATAAGTGTTATTTAGTTTAATATTAAAATGAATTGTATTTTCTGTAAAATAGTAAATAAGGAAATTCCGTCCATTCCTATTTATGAAGATGATAATTATTTAGTCGTTTTAGATATAAACCCAAGTTCAAAAGGCCATTGTTTAATTATTTCAAAAGAACACGACAAAATAAAAGAAAAATTAGAATATATAATCCAAAAACTTGTTGAAAAAAAAGAAAAATTAGGGTTTAAAACTTATGTTTTACTAAAGAAAGCTGAAATAGACCATTTTGTTTTAAATTTTATACCTATTTATGATGGAAAAGAAGTGATTTATCAAGTTAATAACAAGCAAGGTAATGAAAATGAACTAAAAAAGTTAGCTGAAATAATGAAAATTGAGAAAGAAAAACCTGTTATTGTCGTTAAAGAGAAAGAAGAAAAGAACAATAGAAAAAAAGAAAAAAAAGAAGATTTAATTAAAAGGTTGTGGTATGTTAATCCATAATAACTTTTAAATTTTTTTATTTGGTATGTTTAGATGGTTTTAAAGTATAGTAAAAAGGTTATTGAGCACTTTAAAAACCCAAGGAATGTTGGAATTATTGAAGATGCAGATGCTATTGGAGAAGTTGGAAGTCCAGTTTGTGGAGATGTTATTGTTGTTTACTTGAAAATAGATGAAAAAACGAAAAAAATTGTTGATATAAAATTTCAATCTTTTGGTTGTGCTTCAAATATTGCTACTGCTTCTGTAATGACAGAATTAGTTAAAGGGTTGACAATAGAGGAAGCTAAAAAATTTGATTGGAAAAAAATTTATGAAGAATTGGATCAACTTCCTCCAACGAAAATACATTGTTCTGTTTTAGCGGTAGATGGTTTAAAAAAAGCTATAGAAAACTGGGAAATAAAAAAGGGATTAAAAAAAGTAAAGAGCAAAAGTTTAAAAGAAAAAATAATTGAGGAATTAAACAAAATCATTCATCCTACATTAAAGAAAGGTTTGGTTGATTTGAATGAAGTGGAATTGGTTGAGAAGGGGAATAAGTTTTTAGTCAAATTAAACATTGGGGAAAATGAAGAAGAGTGGGAAGAATTTTTTATTAATGAAATTAATGAACATTTAAGTCCTTTAAAAATAAGTTATGAAGTAAAAATAAACAAAATAAGAGTGTAAAATGGAAAACAAGAAAAAAGAAAATAAATTGAAACAATTTAGATTAAAAGTAATGAATATCATTAAGAAATATGGCTTGTTAGATAAAAGCGATAAAATTGTTGTTGGAATAAGTGGTGGAAAGGATAGTTTAGCTTTGTTAGACATCTTAAAAGAGTTGGGCTTTAACGTTTCAGCTTTTCACATTTATTTAGGTATAAATAAAGAAAGTTTTTCAGAGAATTCTTTAAAAATAATAAAAGATTTCTGTAAAGAGCGAAAAATAAATTTATATGTATTTGATTTAAGGAAATTAAACAAAACAGTTGAAGATTATAAAGGGCCTAGGCCTAAATGTTCTTTCTGTGGTTTAGTTAAAAGATATTTAATTACCAAATTCGCTAGAGATTTTGGTTTTACTGCTTTAGCTACTGGCCATCATTTTGATGATGAAATTAGTTTTATTTTTTCTAATTTACTTAACTTTAATTTAAATTATTTAGCTAGACAAGGACCTATAATTGAAGGAAAAGATTTGCCAAAGAAAGTAAAACCTTTTTATGAAGTTAAAGAGAAAGAAATTATAGAATATTGTGAACTAAGAGGGATTAAATATTTAAAGCAGAATTGTCCTTTTTCAAAAAGCGCTAGCCAATATTTTTACAAACAGTTGTTGGAGGAGATTGAGTTAAAAAGGCCTGGTTTTAAGAAGAATTTGTTAAAGAAGTTTTTGAACAATAAACAACTAATTTGTGAGAATAAAGAAGAATTAAAAAAGTGTAAAATATGTGGGATGCCTAGTAATAATGAAATTTGCTCTTTTTGTAGGTTGTTTGGTTTGAAAAAAGAGTTGAATTTGAAGAAAGAAGTTGAAATCAATTTTTACAAAAGTTGACCAAAGGCTCTACTAAGGAGGGTTCGCTTAGGCGAACCCTCCTATAGTAGTGCTTGGGGGGTGGTATAGGGGGTGTATAGCCTCTACCAGATCAAACGAGCCCGTTTGTGGTGGTAAAGGGTGTCTAGCCTCACAAGCTTTTACAAAGCTTGTGGATTAAGAGAATTAGCAAATATTTCAAATCAAACAATAAAAAATTCTTTTAATAGATGAAACAGTAATTAAATATAAAGGAAAAAGATGTTTTTATGTTATAAAAAGATTTGATTAACAAAACATTTCAAAACAAAATAATTCGCACACAAAAAATAAAGGTGGTGAAAAGTTAACGCTATTTATTTGAGCAAAATTAATATTTTATAAATATTTTTCTATTTTATAATAAGTGAGTGTATTACAGATTTCAAAAGAAAAGATAAAAGAAAAATTAGAAGCAATAGATCATTTTCTTTATTCATTTTATCCACAGAATAAAGATTATCTAGTGCTTAAATCTACAATAGAAGATTTAATTGATTTATTTAAACAAGTTGTAGAATTTAAAATTATGGAACTGAAAGAAGAAGGAAAAATTAACTTAATTCCAAAAGAATTTACTAATAAATCAACTTTATTCTTAGAAAACTATAAAAATAAATTAAATAAAAAAGATTTAAATGTTTATAACACCATTCTTTTAATTATTGAAGATAAAATTTATTTAAAAAAATATTCTAATTTTGAAGATGCTGAAAATTTTTATAATTTAATTAAGAAACTGTTTAATCTTTGAGGTGAATGAAATGTTAAAAATTGAAGAATTGAGTGATGAGTATTTAGATTTATTAGAACTCTATATGGAGTTAAAGAAGGCGTATAACCAATACGACCATATATTAAATGTGTCAATTAGACAAGCAAAAAACAGAGATGTATTTTTTAACATGTTAAGAAACCTTATCTCTTTTTTTGAAAAAAGTTTTGATTTTATTCTGAATTATTATAAATATAAAGGAGTTATTCAAGAAATACCGAACAATTATTTTTTAAAAATGAAGAGAGTTGAAGAACTTTATCCTGATTTAAGATATTTATTTGAATTCTATGGAGATTTAAAAAAAGTTTTCATTAATATTGAAAAGGGAAACTATGAAATTGAAGATGAATTTAGAAGAACTATAAAACTTAAAACAAAACTTCCAAATAAGGATTTTGAAATTAATATTGCTAAACTAAAAGAACAAAGTTTTTTATTAGGACAATATTTAGGTAAGATAAATGAACTACTAAAAGAATTGAAAAAAGTTAACTAAGATAGAGCGGTTTCTATCTTTTCAAAGTTCTTTTGCCAATTATTTAAATAATTTTCTGTTTTAGCTATAACAACTTCAGATTTATCACATTTTCCTTCTTTCCAACAACAAACTCCTCCATTATAACTTCTTATTATATTTTCTAAGTTTAAACAATTTTGTTTTTTTAAGCTTGGTATTATTTGATCCTTATAGATTTTTATATAATAATTGAAAGCTTTTTCTATGTCAAAGGCACATTCATCATTACATTCAGGATGGTATTTGTCATTAATTTGGAAAAGACCTCTATCTGTGCTGTCGCTTTTTGCATTGTAATTAGTTGCTTTAGGATTAAAACTACTTTCAATATAAACTTGAGATAAAATGAAAAATCTTATTCCATTCTCATCTAACTTTAATTGACCAAAAGTTTCTTTCAATTCTGGCATTTTTTTTGTAATTAGACTATTAAGTAATAAAAAAGAATTTTTGTCTTCTATGTTCCAAATATTTTTTAGTTTCTGATAAAGTTTTTCAGAATCTTTACATAAATCATTTTCTTTACATATTTCTTCTAATTTTTCCATATTCTTTTGTATTATAAAATCTTTAAACTTATCATCATTCACATCAATATATTTAGATATTAATTTTTCCACATTAAATTCAGCTAAGATAAAGAAATAGACAATTAATTCTTTGTATTTTTCAATTACTTCTTTGTTGAATTCTATTTTTATAGGAAGATTTACAAAGTTAAAAGTAGATTTTTCGAAATTTAAATATTTGTTATTTTTAAACTCAAAACATTGTAAACCTTCCTTATAATTAACTTCTTTCCATTTTCCGTATTCTAAACTAGAAATTGATTTAATAGCTTTTTTTTCATTGTTAATCAAATTAAAACAAATTAAAATATTATTTATTTTTTTTATTTTGTTCACACTATCATCATTTAATCTATTAGAGAAATCGTTTAATGATAAATAACCCATTAAACAGTCTTGTACTTTATTTAATTTCGTACCTATATTTAGCAAACTTTTTAGTTGGATAAAGTCATTTTTTAGGTCATTTAGACTTATACTTCCTTCTCCATATTGGAAATAGTTGTAATTTATAGTAATGTTAAAATTACCGTCTTTATAAGGGGTTATTTTGAATATATTATAAAAACTACTTAGTACTTTGTTATTGTAATCTTCAAATTCTTTTTTGTTTAAGTCAATAATATACTCTTTAAATGTTTCATTGTTTTCCAAAGTACAATCTCCATATTCTAATGAACAACTTATATTTATTTTTATTTTATATTTGTTATTTTCATTAAGTTCCTCAAGTATTTTTTTTAGATTATGGTCAAATAGTAAAGAAAATTCTATAAATAAATAAACCGGGGTTGTTTCTATATTGTATAAAGGAAAAGAGCTTTCTAACTTATTTAATTTTATTCCAAAATTTTCTAATTTTTTTGTTTCTTTTCCTATTACTTGATTCATTCTTCTTTGGTATTCCTCTGGGTTTATTATAGGCAAAAAAGCTTCATATAACGAATTTTTTATTCCATTAGTTATGAAAAAAAGAGAACCTTGTGTTGTCCTTAGTGATTGTTTTGCTTCGTATTGTGTTTTTTTAGCAACAGTTTCTGCTTTTTGGTAAGTATTAAAATTTGTTATTAGGTTTAATTTACTTAAAACAAAAAGAAAGAAGAAAAAAACTAAACTAACTCCAAACCAAAAATTTTTGTATTCATATTTTCTAAGTATTAAAATCGCTAAATAGATGATTAATGAAAAGATTATCATCAAGAATAAAATAAAACTTTGATAAATAAAAAGAAAAATTGTTGATAAAATGATAAATATATTTAGTAATAAGGCCTCAAAAT
>CAZGMV010000048.1:0-5461 GCA_964526875.1 Candidatus Woesearchaeota archaeon
TATCTAAATCTTCCAAAGCCTCTAGGCATTCTTGGAACTCCTGGAATATTTCCAATTCCTTGTTTTTCTAATTGTCTCATTAATTTTTCAAGTTTTCTAAAGTTTCCACTACTTAAAGCTTTTCCAAGCTCATTCATTTGCTTTAAGTATTCAATTAACTCTTTAACTTCTTTTTCACTTGTTCCACTACCATAAGCAATTAGTTTAATCCTTCTTGGTGTTATGTATTTATAGTTTTTCCTTTCTTTCTTATTCATGGATTGAATTATTACTTCCCATTTTTTAATTTTCTTTTCTTGCTCTTCAATAACTTCTTTAGGAATTGCGCCTAATCCAGGAATAAAAGAGATTATTTTTCTTAAAGAACCCATCTTTTTTATCATGTTGAATTGTTTAAGCAAATCATCAAAAGTCATTGTACCTTTCATTAATTTCTCTTGCCATTTTTCTTTTTCAGCTAATTTTTCTAATTGAACTTCTTTAGCTTTCTCTAACAAGCTTTCTAAATCTCCCATTCCTAAAATTCTTGATAAAAATCTTTTTGGATCAAATAATTCCAAATCATTAATTTTTTCTCCAGTTCCTAAAAATAAAATAGGAACATTCAATAACTTAGAAGCTACTAAAACTCCACCTCCTTTTGCACTTCCGTCAAATCTTGTAACAATCAAACCATCAACACCCACTTCTTTAAATGCTTCTGCCTCTTTTTTAATTACCTTTCCCACTTCTGCTGGAACTACATAAATAGAAAAATCAGGTTTTAATTTTTCTTTTAATTGTTTGATTTCATTAATTAATTCGTCATCTAAAGAATGTCTTCCTGCAGTATCTATGATTACCAAATCATATCCTTTAACCAACTCCTCAAATTCTTTTTCACTAATTTTTTCAATTTTATCTCTTAAATCAATTACTTTATCAAATAATTGTTTTAATTGTTCATAAGATGCTGGTCTATACTTATCAGTTTGAATGATAACCGTTTTAAAACCTTTTTTTTGATAGTAATGAGCTAATTTAGCTGCTGTTGTAGTTTTTCCAGAACCATATAAACCAATTAGCATTATTTTAAATGGTTTTTTTTGAGGAATTAATTCTTTTCCTTCTCCAACATGTTTTAATAATTCATCATAAAGAATTGAAATTATCAATCTTTTAATATTAGGATCTAATTTCTTCTTTTCTTTAAATTCTTCTTTTAATTTCCTTGTAATTTCTAAAACTACTTTTACATCTACATCAGCTTTAATTAGCGTTCTTTGTAAGTCTTTTAGAAATTCCTCTAAATTTTTTTTATCTTCACTAAAAATTAAATTTGAAACCAAGTCTTTTAGATTAAACATTTTTTAGAAAATCAAATAAATTTAAAAATCTTAAAAACATTACAAAATAAAATTAGGCCCCATACTTTTTTGCTAATTCAAGTTTGTCCAAAATAATTGGTAAAATGTCTAAAGCTTTAACTCTGTAAGTTCCTAAAGCTGCTTCTGTTTCCGTGAAATTTCCTAAATCTTTTCTTGTATTAACTCCATAGAATAGTAAAGGAACAGGATCACTAGAATGTTCTCTTTTTACACAAGGTGTTGAATGGTCTCCACTAACAAAAATTAAGTCAAATTCTTTATGGATTTCAAATTTTTTTAAAACATTATCAACCTTTTCAATGAATCTTGCTTTTTCTAAAGCTTTTCCATCATGTCCTAAAGAATCGGTTGCTTTTATATGTAGAAAAACGAAGTTTTCTCTTGCTTCAATAGCATATTTAACTTTATTCTCTAGATTAGTATGTGTATCTCCAGTAGCTCCTGGGACATCATATATATTAAAACCTAAAAACTTAGCCACTCCTTTATATAAAGCCCCTCCAGCAATACAAGCAGCTTTTAAACCCCATTTCTTTTCAAAGCTTAGCGGTTTTTTACTTAACAAGCCGGGGCCTCTCAGTAATAAATAATTGACTTTTTTTAATCCTTTCTTTTCCCTTTCTTTGTTTATTGAGTTATTTTCCCATTTTTTATTAACTATTTCAATTAATTTTCTTAAAACATCTATAGTAAACAAAGCCTTTTCTTTTTCTTTTCCTTTTAGACCTTTTTTTATCTCAAAATCTTTTATTTTTCCTATTTTATGAGGATCATTTCCAACAATTTCTTTTGACAAATCTTTTCCTCTTAAAACAATAACTCCTCTATGTTCTACAGTATGTTTCGCTATTATTTTTACACCATCAATTTCTAAGCCGTTTATTTCCTTAAAAAGTTCTTTTACACCAAATCCATTTCTCCCAGCCCTTCTATCCAAAATTTTACCATTTTTAAAAGTAGCAACATTAGCTCTTAAAGCCAAATCCCCTTCTCTTAATTCAATTCCAGCTCCTAGGGCTTCATAAACACCTCTGCCTAAATACCATTCCTTAGGATCATAACCAAATAAAGCTAAATGAGCAGTATCACTTCCAGGAACTACTCCATAATCAATTGTTGTCATTAAACCAGTTTCCCCATCTTTAGCTAATTTTTTAAAATAATGTGCTTTTGCGAATTCTAAAGGTGTTTTCTTATCTAAAACTTGGTTTGGTAAATCACCTAGGCCATCCATAATTAAAAATAAAACCTTCATTTAGCTTAATTTAAAGGTTTTGTTTATTAATTATTGCTTTTTCTAGCCAGTAATAAAACTAATTTATAAATGTTTTGTTATTTAAATTTTCAGATGAGTAGCCCTTTTTTTCTTAATATAAAACCAATTAAAAAAGAAAAAGAAGATCTATTAAACTTTTTTAGTGAAGTAGGAAAAATTGAGAAATTGTTAAACTATTTTAATTTATTTTTAATTGTTGGAAAAGAAGGAAGCGGAAAAACTTCCTTTTTAAACTTAATAAAAAGTTATTTTTCTAAAGAAAAAAAAGTTAATTTGGTTGATTCAACATCCTTTTTTAAAAAAACAAAAAAGTTAGAAGGAGAATTAATTTTAATTGACGACTTTGAGGAACTTTGTTTGTTAGATGAGAAAGAATTACTACCTTTGCTAAAATCAATTAAAAATAAAAAATTAATTATTTCTTGCAATATTTCTAAATTAAAAAGTTGGAATAAGGACAATGAAAAGCAATTAATTTTTTCTTTTTTGTCAGATAGTGATTATGTTATTAAATTGGAAACTTTTTACACTCAAAACAATTTAAAGAAGTTAGTTAACGAATTTGAATTAATTTTAAGAGATAAATTTGGGATTGAATTAAGTGATGAAGAAAGAGACATTTTATTTTTCGTTGTAAACAAAAAATTCAAGTTTGATTTAAGAAAGATTAAAAAATTCTTTTTGTCTTTGTATGTTCAATTAGAATTGGCCAAAGAAGAAAACAAAGAGATTAAAGAATTAAAAACTTTAATTCCTAAAGACTTCATTATTTCTTACATGTGGGATAAAGAGTTAAGTAAATCAGATAAAGTTAATATTGAAAAAGTGTTTAGTCAAAATATGATTAAAAAGCAAGAAAAAAAAGAGGAAATAATGGATATAAATTCTTTAATCAATAAATATCAAAAAGAAGACAGTGGGGAAGAAAGAGTAAATATTGAAGAAGTTATTAAAAACCACCCTAATTTAATTGATGAAGGTGTTATTATTAGTGATTATATGGAAAACATGGTTTATAAAGGCATATCATTAAGCGAGTTAACCAAACAAAAACCGAAATTGATTGGATACAAAAATGATAAGCTTTATTTAATTTATATTTATGAAGATTTAAGGAGTTTACCACTAAAAGAATTAAATAATCTTGGGGAAGATTATGAGAAATTGAAAAAAGAAGGAATTGATTTAGTTATTACAACTCTTAATACTGAAGAAAATAGAAAAATAATTGAAGAATTGAACTTACATAAAAACTTTAAGATAATATTGGTTTAAACAACTTAGAAAATAAAAAGAAAATAAAAATGCTTAAAAAAATAAAAAAAATTAAGAAAGCTCAGTTTGATTTGCTTCCTGTGATTATTTCCTTAATTTTTGTTTTTTTCTTAATGATTTTAGGATTAATCACATATTTTAATTATTGGAAGGGAAAAATAATTGAACACCAACAATATATAAGAAAAATTGCTTATTATTCTCTAGGAGAGCAGATTATTTCTTTACCAGAGTTAAATTGTGGGAATTTAGAGAGTATTTATGGTTGTTTAGATTTATATAAAATAAAAAGTTTTAATGAGTTGTTAGAAGATCCCTTTTATAACAAATCTTTACGTGGAATTTTGTTTAAGCATGGACAAAAGAAAGTGGTAATAGAAGTTATTTTTGATAAGGAATCAAATATACCTTGCAGTTTGGAAGATTTAGATGATGTTTTTTATTCCAATTATGATTGTGGTTATTTTGTTCTTTACAATCAAACTAGAGGGGACTTCTTGTATTTCACTCAAAAAGATGTAATAAATTTTCCAATTTTAATAAGATATAGAAGTTCGGATCTTTATAAAGGGTTTGAATATAAGTTAGCTTTATTAAAAATAATTTCTTATTATTAGTTATTTTGTATCTTCTGACTTTAATTTACACCTATTTCAGTTACTATATTTTGGTTTTCTAAATAAGCTTTAAAAACAAGATTTTTTCCAATTTTGTTAGAATTTTTATCTTTTTTAATTATTGTTTTTATATCTCCCATTTTAATTACAAGTTGGTCTCCTTCCAATATACAAATCTTCTGATTAGTAAAAATCGTTAATTTAGATTGAAAATAGAAAAAAGCTTGTAAATAACTATAGAACTTTGTAAGTTTAATTAATTTTGATAGTGAAGTTATTTTTTTTAGAATATTTTTTACTTTTGTTCTGGTAGCTCCTGTTATTAATAAGGTTTCTTTTATAGCAGCAAATCCTAAAACAGCTAACCAAGTCTTACTAGATTCCTCACTTGAAAAAAAGCAGAAATTATTTATTTTAAATCCGTTATCTCCTATTTCTAAAGACGTTATTGGTATATTAGCATTTATTTCGTAAATGAAAGGGTTTTCTTTTGTAAATTTTCCTTCTCCTTCTTTCGCCAATTCTTTTAGAAAGAAATAGTGTGTTAAATAAATTCCTTCTAAGAATTGAGTTCCTAATAAGGAAGATTTTTGTAAAATTAACATCTCACTTAAAGAAGACGTGCTTATAAAGGCAACTAAACCTAATAGAACTCCTCCCAAAACAGTAATTATTAATTCAACATCAGCTTTTTTTAGCTTTTTCATCTTAACTCATCTTAATTATTTTAATTTCTGTGTCTATTAGTACTTCATTTTTTCCTAATTCAATTAAAAATCTTTTGTTTTTCAAGTTTATAACTCTGAAAGTGTTTCCTTTAATAATTATTCCTCTTAAATTAAACAAATCCAAAAAAGCATTGGTTTTTAATTCTTCTTCTTTGTTTAATTTTCCATCTTTTATTTTAATTTTTTTTGTTATAAAAA
>CAZGMV010000049.1:0-5270 GCA_964526875.1 Candidatus Woesearchaeota archaeon
CATTTTCAATTTTCAACGAAGCCCTTCCATATTCAGAAGAAAGAGTAATATATCCTCTATTAGTAGTGTCATTGGAAATTACAAAGTTGCTACTACCTCCACCTCCTCCACAAGAATATATACTTCCAACTGATGCCAAAATTAAAGCTAGTCCCTTTAATTTTTTAATAGTATTCATTTTAAAATAATAACACCATAACTTTTATAAAAATAATATTTTTATCACTACTTATAAATAAGAACACTAATTTACTACAGTATGTAGTAACCACTATTTTTAAAGCAATATCTTTTCCTAATTTTAGTGGTTGAGAAAAAAGTGGAAAGGATAAGAGGTATTGGTTTAAGACATACTATAAAACTGAATAACGAAGAAATTGTAGAAATAATTAATTTCTATAATGGGAGAAAACAAATTTATTTAGTTAAAGAAGGAAAAATAAAAAGTTTTTTGGATTTAGATGAAGAAGAGGCTAAGGAATTAGGAATAATATTATGTGGTTTGGAAGAAGAACATGAAGAAATAAGACCTTTAGTAGGAGATAGGTTATTAATGGACTGGTTTATAATAAAAAAAGGTTATAGAGCAATAAATAAATCCATCCAAGATTTACAAATTAGGAAAAAAACAGGTGCGACAATTGCAGCAATTGAAAGAAATGGAGAAATAATATCTAACCCAACACCAGAAGAAAAATTTAAAGAAGGGGATAAAATTCTAATAATAGGAAATATGACAAGCATAGAAAAAACAAAATTACTTATAAGAGGTGGATGAAATGGAATTTTTGGCTGTTTTACTACCTTTCTTATTTTTTGCGGTTTATTTCCTAAAAAAACTAAGGATTCCTACTATTTTGGGTTATATTGGGGTAGGAATAGCTTTAGCATATTTTTTTCCATTTATTTTAAATTCTGAAGAACTAAAGGAATTATTTTTTTTCAAACAACTAGCGATAGCAATACTATTCTTTTTTATAGGTTTAGAATTCCCGTATAAACAAATAATAGAAAGTTTAAAGAGTTATAAATTAGCAATAATAGATTTTACCATAAATTTTATAGCAGTATTTTCATTATCTTTAATCTTTTTACCAGTGAAATTAGCATTATTATTGGCTTTAGTTCTTTACCCATCTTCAACATCAATAATAGCAAGACTTTTAATGGAATATAGAAGATTAACAAATAAAGAATCTCCTTATTTATTAAATATATTAATTCTAGAGGATTTTGTTTCAATATTAGCACTAATTTTCTTAGCCCCAATTATAAATGGTAGCTCTGTTAACTTAAACACTTTCATTTCTTTAATAATGAAATTACTAATTATAACTATCTTTTTCTACCTTATTAGGAAATACTTATTGAAATACTTAAAAATATTATTTTTAGATGCTCAAAAAGAAGACTACTTTGTACTATTTTTAATAGGAACACTATTATTCCTAAATTTGGTAATGGAAAAAATTGGAATAATAGAGTACTTAGGAGCTTTCTTATTTGGCAGCCTTATAGCAGAATTAAGAAAAGAGAATATAGTATCAAAATATTTAATTCCTTTCAAAGAATTTTCTTTATCTATCTTTTTCTTTCTATTTGGTTTGGATCTAAATATTTCATCAATCAAAATTGAATTTGTCGTTCCTATAATATTAATATCTATAGCAGCTTTAATATCAAAATTTTTATCCACTTATTTAGCACTAAAAGATTTAATAGATAAAAAAAGCGCTTTAAGAGGTAGTTTCTCATTTTTACCAAGAGGAGAATTTTCAATAATTTTAGCATCTTTAGACAAAGCAATACAGCCTATTGCACTCCCTGTAATAATATTAACAATAATATCTGGAATAACATCTTTTTTAATCTCTGATAAGATTATAGAAAGAATTAAAATTTTGAAAATAAAAATAGAAAATAAGGAGGGTTAAATAGTTTAGTTTAGGAACAATCCTTTTTCTTTTAATTCTTCAATTGCTTTTTCGCTCCAAATTGTTAATCTTCCAGGTTCTCCTCCAGGAGCTAATAATTCAACATTTAAATTTCTAACCTCAACAACATCCACTCCTTGAACATTTCTAGCAGCTTTTACCAAAGGACTTTCATTGCTTGAAACAACAACTAAAGGTCCTTTCTTTGTTCTATAAGGCCTGTTTCTCATTTTTCCTTTTCCAGCTCTTACTTTTTTATATTCAATCCTTTCTAACTCCTCTTCTAAGTTCAATTTCTTTAATAATTCAACAAATTCTTTTGTTTTTTTCAAATCTTCAACTTCTTTAACAACAACATAAGACTTTCCTTTATGTCCTCTTTTTTGAACAAAATAATCAATTAATGTAGCAGCAATAGCAGATCTGATGGCTTTTCTTCTTTCTTTTTTATTAACCAGCTCATAATACTTTTTCTGAACTTTAGGTGGATGAGCTCTTCTACCTCCTACTGCTTGAGGAACTTTTGCCCCTACCCAAATAAATTGAGAACCTCTTCTTACTAAAACTTTTCTTGGAATTCTTGAAATTCCTCTATTATAAGAGCTTTTGTAATCTCTTCTTCTCTTTGACGTCCATGCTACATCAAAACCTGCTTGAGGATTTGGACCATAAGGAACTCTTCTATGGCTTTGAATTGCTAAAAAAACTCTTCTAATTAAATCCTTTCTAACTTGTTCTTGAAATTGTTGAGGTAATTCAATTTCCTTAACAACATTCCCATTTAGATCATAAACATTAACTTTCATAAGCAAAAACAAGAAAAAAATTTATAAATTTGTTTGAAAGCCAAAATTTTAATAAAAGCCTTAAAAACAAAAATGAAAGCAAAAAAAGTAATTGTTTTAACTTTTGATGAATTATTTACTAAAAGTGAAAAAGTTAGAAAAAAGTGGTTAAATATTCTTGAAAAACAATTAAAAGAAAAAGGATTAGAATTAATTGGTAAAGAAAGATTTAAATTTTTTATTGAGTTTTCTGAAAAGAATTTAAAAAAAGTGAAAAAAATTTTTGGAATTAGAAATATTTATTTAGGCTTTGTTTTTAAGAATTTAAGCGAACTAAAAAATTTTTTGGAAAAAGATTTTAATTCAATTGAAAATGAGTTAAAAGATCTAATTGAAGGCAATGACTTTTCCTTTAAAATAAAGACTAAAAGGCATTGGAAGAAGCTAGAAAAGAATTCTTTAGAAATTTCAAAAGAATTCGGCTATTTAATTCAAAAATTAACTAATTGGCCTGTTGATTTAGAAAATCCAAAATTAACTTTAATAATTGAAGTTTTTAAAGAAAAAGTCTTATTTTTATACAAAAAAATTGAAGGGCTAGGTGGTTTACCATTAAACACTCAACCTAAAACATTATGTTTGTTTTCAGGAGGGATAGATTCGCCAGTAGCAAGTTATTTAATAGCCAAAAGAGGTTCTAACCAAGATTTTTTGTTTTTTAATTCAGCAGGAGATTTTTATTTATCCCAAGTATTAAAACCCTTCTTTGTCTTAAAAGATTACTTAATAAATCCTAAATTCTATGTTTTAGATATTTCTGAATACTTAAAAGAGTTTGAAAAAGTTAGAAAGGGATATAGACAATTAGCTTTAAAATGGTTCTTTTATAAAATTGCTGAGAAATTTGTTGAGAAAAATAAATATAAAGCTTTTATTGTTGGGGAAAGTTTAGCTCAAGTATCTACTCAAACTTTGAATAGTTTAAACATTTTAGATAAAACAGTTAATTGTTTAGTCTTAAGACCTTTAATTGCTTTAGACAAGTTAGAAATAAAGAAAATAGCAGAGAAGATAGGTACTTTAAATTTTTCAGAAAAGGTTGAGGAGCTCTGTACTATAGAAACTAATTCTTTGCCTATTCCTAATGAAAAAATTTTTAAAGAAGAAATAAAAAAACTGGATTTTGATTTTGAAGAAATAGTTAATAAAATCAAAAAGTTGGAAGAGGAAGATATTAAAGATCTTTTAAATTTCCAAGAAAGATTGATTAGAACAATGAAAAATAAAGATCTTGTTGAGATAAAGGTTAAAAGTTTGGATAAAGAAGAATTGGAAAAAATAAAAGAAGAGATTTTAAAAAATGAAAAAAGATTAGCAATTCTTTATTGTAAAACAGGAAGGAAAGCTTACTTAGTAAAAAAAATTTTAGAAAAAGAGTTAAAGGATATAAAAATTGAAAACTTAAGTGAAAAAGAATTAAATGAAATCAAAAGACTAATTAAATAATCTAACAAAAAAACTTTTAATTAAATTAAATAACTTACCAAAAAAGTTTTCGTGTTTTGTCTCTATTATAGTTTCAAACACAGGATCAGTTTCATTGAACTCATAAACTAAATAATACTTTGGAACTGTGTAAGGTAAACCATTTTTAGTTGTTTTTATTAATTGCTTATTCTCATCTAAGGTAATTGGAACATAAACTCTAGCCTTTTCAAAACTCAAGTTTTCAATTGCTGCAATTATTTTTACATAACCAACAGATTCGTTTAGTTTTTTTAAGGTGATTCTTATATTTTTAAACTCTGTTGGAATTCTAGCATTGATAACCTCCATTTTTAGATCATTTGTAGGATCATAAATTGTCATATTAGGATATATTGAATCACAAGAAGTTTTAATTTTTTCTTCCCCTACTCCTTTTAGACATTCTTTTATTCCTGTAACATTGTAACTAACGAAATATGCTGTTGAAAATTTATATCTTGGTTCTTGATCCGCATATTTTCTTACTTTTACTAATTTTATATAAATATTGTCATCACTATCTTTTGTTAAACCGAAATGGTTTCCAAACTTATCCACTTTGAAGTCTGTTAATAGAACATTATTATTAACCTTAATTAATTTTATAGTATCGTTTGTTACAATTATTTCTATTTTTTGACTATTTCCATAAATATAAGGTAATCCTGTTTTATAGTGCATCGTCCACGAACCATTTTCTATTTTATCTATCCTACTGTCACCTCCTTCCCAAGGTGCTAGAACCATTACATAATTTAAATTACTTTTATTTAAATTTATTGCTATCCTTGTGTCGTGATCTCCTTCGTAATTATTACAAAACACCTGAAGAATATATTTATTAGGAAGTTTCTTTTTTGAAGAGACTACATGCGGTGCCTCAGCAGAACCTAATACGAGGTTTCCGTCAATTATAGAGTAAGTTGGTGACCCTAGGATCTCCCATTTATTTGTGTCTAAAATACTTTTATTGAAATCATCATAAAAATCAAAAACTTGATCTCCATCAACAGCTTTGTTAGTA
>CAZGMV010000050.1:0-5194 GCA_964526875.1 Candidatus Woesearchaeota archaeon
CTAAGTAAAGAAATAGAAAAGAATTTTACATTCCAATTAAAAGTAAATCCTTTAGATAATTCAACATTTTATTTAGTTAATTCTACTTTATTAAACTTTTCTAACCAATTTGCTTATTTATATAACTTAACAAAACACTATCAACAAAGAGGTTCTTTACAATTATTAGAAGCTTTTATTAGTCCTTATGTAGTAGGTTTTCCTGGATTAATAATAGATTTAACTATGAATCCTAGTTTTTTGTATTTAGGAAAACTCTTTGGAAAGCTAGCCGGTTGCTCTACTCCTTGTAGTAATCCTTCCTCTATTTCTTCTTGTTTATCTTGTGATTTTTCAGTTTTAGGGATGGATCATATAAATCCTCATAGAAAAGTCTTAGCTTCAATTTCTATTACTTTTTTTAAAATCCATTTTTTTACATCTTGGATTCCTTTGTTTTTTACAACACTTTTTTCTATTAAATCTTTACCTATTTACTATTTGGCCAATTGTGATGTTTCTACTAAATGGATTTATAAATATTCTGGAAATGGTGTCTTGTTTGCTGTTTTAAATATGGGAAAATATTCTTTATCTACTCAAACTATAGATTCAATAGAACGTAATTTAAAAGTGGATAAGCATATTTTATTTAGCGAAAAAGAAGTAGTTAATAACATTAAAAGCACTTTGTCTTCTTTAAATACTGCTGATAAATTATTTGGTTACTTAAGAATTCCTCAAGAATATGCTGAAAAAATTGTTAATGTAGTAGAAAAACCTTTTGAAAAACTAATTAATTGGTTAGCTAATGTATTTGGAATTAGTGATATCATTGAAAAACCTTGTGTTGGGGATAAGAAATCAAATCCTCCTTATATTGCTTCTTCTATTTTTAAAGATTATATCTTAATTGCAGGAGGTGTTGGAAGAGGTGATTTTTTCTCAATTTCACAGACACCTCAAGCTAAATTATTAGCTTTAACTTATTTGATAACAGCTAATATTAAAAAAATGGATGACGAATGTAAAATTAAAAATACTTTTTATCCTTTTAGCTTTATTGGAAAAAAAGAAAGTGCTTTTGGAGTTAGATTTAAAATGAATAAAAAAGATAATGGAGAAATTGAAATTAAAAAAGATCTTAGTCCAAAAATAAGAAGTTATGATGTTTGTCCACTAACAGTTGCACAAGCTTTATCTAAGTATTTAGTTCTTTTATCCTCTAATGCGGAATGTTTAATTAAATACACAAATTGGAAATCTTTAGAACAATTATTTCCAAATTATGATGGTGATTTAACAAAAATATTAAATGAAAACTTGTCAAAACTTATAATTAATTATGGAAATATAGATATTTATCAATTGAAAAATGGAGAAGAATTATTAGATTATAAATCTTTAACAGACATTTCTTCTTGTGCAAATATTAGAAAATATATTCTTTGTTTAGAAGAAGAATTAGTTAATGAGTGTAAATCTAATAAATGGAAAGTTGCAGGTTATATAACTTTAGAATCTTTAACAAATACTTTCATTAATTATCTAAGCAATTCTATAGTAAATTTAGCTATTAAAGGAATTTTTAGATTAACTAATTTTGACGTGTGTGGAAGTAGTTTTAACTCTATTAAATCTTTAATAAGTTTAGTAGATTTATATTCAAAATTTGAGAATGCTGAGAAAGCTTTAGCTAAAGCAGAAGAGTGTTTTCAAAATATGGAAAAAGTAGATTTAAAAAATTTAGATTTAAATAATAAAGAAAAGTTAGAAAAATTAACAATAAAAGATTGTGTTGTTAATGTTAGAGATGATAAAACAGGTTTTTTTGGATGGTTAGATATTATTTCTTTAATTACAGATCCTAATTCTTTAAATAATTATATTGCAAGTAAATTAAGAGATAAAATAAGAGATAAAATTGATAATTTAATAAAAGTAAGTGTTGAAAAGTGTAGTTTAGAAAAAAGTAAACAAAATTTTAATTTTATTGGATTAGATCAAATATTTGTTAATGGTCAAAGCTTTACTGCTCAAGAAGTTATTGATGAATTGTCTAAATATGGAGTTAAAGAAGGGTTAATTTTATATAATTTAAATTTAACAATAAAACCAGATGGTGTTATTTATTTTAAGAAATTAGGACAATATTGTTTAAACCCTTCTGAAGGAGATTTAGAAGATTGTAATAAAATAAAAAGTGTTTATCCTAATTTAAATCCTAACAAATATTATTGTATTAGAACTTCTAAATCTAAATATATAAAATTAAGCTTTTATAACTCTTTTTCTAATTGTGATATTTATTTAATTAAACAAAAAGAAGACGGTTCTTATGAAAAAATACTTTTATATTCTAGTAATGATTGTAAAGGAGAACAAGAAATTGAGTTAAGTAATGGTATTTATAATTATTTTGGAAAATGTGACAATCCTAAAGAAGATTCTTATACAGGTATTGGTTTTAATATAGAAATAAAAGCTTATAATGATGAAAATTCTTATGAAGAAGCTTCTTGGGAACTTAATATTACTGATCTATGTTCTGGTTTACCTTCTCAGTATGTGTTTGAAGGTAATGGTTGTTAGTCTATAATTTTTTTATTTAAAGAACTTAGTTAAACTAACTTGTTTTTCTTTTTTGTTTATTAAGTTTTTTATGTCTACACCAACAATTTCGAAAATTCTCTCTACTGCTGGAATAATTTGATTGTTTATGTAATAATCTTCATCATAATCTTTATCTTCTTCAGGTAAAAAAACTCTATCTCCTATATTTCCTTTACCTTTCCCAACGATGTATCCTATAATTAAACCTTTTTTCACTTTTAAACCTAATTTTTCTAATTTCTTAGCTATTTTTACATGAGGTCCTTCGCTTTCATATTCCTCCAAATCTTTCCTTAATTGAGTATAAATAATCAACTTTTCTTTATCAATCTCATGTTTTTTTAATTTTTCTATTATTTCCAAAACATAACTTAACGCTTTTTCTTTTTCTCCTTTTAAAACTAATTCAATTACTTTATTTTGAACTTCTTTTGTTAAAATAGCCCAGTCTCTTCTTACAGTTTCAAAACCTCTTATTTTCATTTCTCCTTTTTCACTAATTAAAGCATATTTCTTTTTAGCCCCTCCTTCTCCACTTTTTAAAGGAACAAAAATTCCTCTTTTATAAAAGTTTTCCAAATCTAATTTCATTAAACCAGGCAAAACTTTTTCATTAACATAATTCAAAAATTCTAATAATTTTTCTTTTGAAGAATAGACAATAAATAAGGAATCTGTATCTCCATAGATTACTTTAAATCCTTTTTTCTCCGCTAGATTAATAATTTTTTTAATGAAATATCTTCCAAAAGCAGTTATTGACATTGCCCCTTCTAAAGAAAACCATCTTGCTCTTGAATAACCTAGATAACCATATATTGAATTGATTAATATTTTCAAAGAATATTGTTCAGCATATAAAAAATTAATTTTTTCTTTGATCTTTTCTTTTTCTTTTTCATTCAATTGTTCTTTATTTTCTTCAAACCATTTTTTCAACTCTTTATATTCTTTTTTAACTTTAATTCTTTCATTGAATAATTTTTTAATTATCTCTGGAATAAAACCTCTTTCTTTTCTAAATTTAAACCTTAAATATTTATTATAAAACTTTATTGGCGGTGTTATAAAACAATTTTCATTTTCCAAATCTTTAATTTCTAAATTATCTTTCAGTTTTTCATACTCTTCTTTACTTAACTCAATAAAACCTTCATAAGTGCTTGGACAAATGTTAAAAGTAGCTATTATTGAAGGATAAAGGCTTTGAAAGTCTAGGACAACAATATTATTATAAATTCCAAATTTTGGTTCATATACAAATGCTCCTTCATAAGTAATAGAATCTCTTTCTTTAATTTCTTTAAAACTTGGTTGTTGGGGTATAATTTGGTTAAATTTATGAGCTTCTTTCATTAATTTATATTCTACTAACTTTCCATAAGTTGCTCTACTTACTTTAGATAAAGGTTGATTAACAACTTTCGCAATTTGAATTAATATTGGTAAGTAATATAAAGCTAGTTTGTAAGTTAAATAAGCATCTTTAAAGTTGTAAGGAATTAAGTAATTAAAATCTTTGATCATCTTCCAACTTCCTTCTTTTCCTTCTCCTAAAACTTCTTTACTTACTTGGTCTAAGTTTAATAATTCTGATTTTAAAGTTATAGCTATTATATTTTTAATAAAAACAAATAAATCAATATGACATTTTCCTTTGACAGTTGCTTTTTTGTCTACAATTCCTTTAATTTCTATTTTTTCAATTATTTCTTTAGGTAAATTAAATTTTTTAGCTCTTTCTTTTAAAAAGTAAAAATCAAAATTGTCTCCATTATAAGTGAAGATTAGATCGTAATTACTTAAAATTTCAATAATTTTTTTAATTAATTCTTGCTCATTTTCAATAATTTCAATTTCATAATTAAAACCTTTTTCTTTGTTAATCTCTTCAACCTTTTTCAAATCTAATTTTTTATCTTTTAGAACTAAAACTTTTTTTATATCTTCTCCGTAAAAAGAAGCTAAAACTATTGGGTCGTTGATAGGGTTTGGAAAACCTTCACTCCATATTTCTAAATCGAAAGCTACTTTTTTAGCTTTTTTTATCTCTTTTTCATCTAAAGCATTTAATTCATTTAAAAAAATCTTAGTTTCTAATGGAATATCAAATTCGTAAATTAGTTTTTTAAATTCTTCTTTTTCTTTTTCTTCCAAATCTTCCTTAATCTCTTTAATTAATCTATTTATTCTTTCTTTTTGGTTTAATGGGAATGAAAATTTTTGAAATTTGAATATTTTATTAAACAATTTTTTTTCTGAATTATTTAAATCAATCAGTATACAATTGACATCATCGTTGTCTATAGTTACATTAAAATCACCTGTACTATTTAGTGTGATTCTAAAATAATCTGTATCACTTAAAGGTAATCCACCACTTATATTTTGATTTTTATAAATATCACCTATAATTTCGTATTGAGGTACACCTGGAGCTATCTTATTCAATGCTTGAAGCATCGTGTTGGTGCATATGACTCCAGCCTCACGCATGTATTTTAATTCTGCGGGTGACTTTATCAATCTTGCCCAGTTAACTAATTCCTTGTTGTCTGAAATTTTGGCATTTGGTAAACCTATATAAAGATGCTTGTGTGCT
>CAZGMV010000051.1:0-5192 GCA_964526875.1 Candidatus Woesearchaeota archaeon
CTTATAACTTTCATTGCTGTTTATCTTATTAAAATAGTTGAAGAAACTTTTAAAATAAAATACTTAGATTATTTACTTTTAATTATCTTCTTATTTATTTTTTTCTATGCTTTCAATTTTAATGAAGAAAAAATAATAGGATAAAAAAAATAGCTAAATCATTTATAAACTTTATTTAGTTTAGAATTTATGAGCGAAAAAATATGGATTGAAAAGTTTAGGCCTAAAGATTGGGATGAATTCGTGAACCAAAAAGAAATTGTTGAAAGGGTTAAAGCTTTTGTTGAGGCGAAGAACATTCCCCACTTATTATTTGCAGGCCCTCCAGGTGTTGGAAAAACAACATTAGCTTTATTAATAGCTCGAAAGCTTTATGGTAACAATTGGAAAGGTAATTTCTTGGATTTAAATGCTAGTGATGATAGAGGGATTGAGGTAATAAGACATAAAGTAAAAGAATTTGCAAGAACAAAACCTATAGGTGATGTTCCTTTCAAAGTAATCTTTCTAGATGAAGCAGATGCTTTAACAAAAGATGCACAACAAGCTTTAAGAAGAATTATGGAAAATTATGCAGACGTTTGTAGATTCATTTTGAGTTGTAATTATTCTTCAAAAATAATTGAACCTATTCAATCAAGATGTACTGTTTTTAGATTTAAACCTTTAAGTAAAGAAGACGTTTTTAAAGTTATTGATAATATTACCCAGAAAGAAGGATTAGTTATTGATAAAAATGCTAAAGAGGCTATTTATGAAATTTCACAAGGTGATGTAAGAAGAACAATCAATATTTTACAAGCTGCCTCAGTAATCAATAAAAATATTACAGAGGATTTAATTTATGATGTAGCTTCATTAGCAAAACCAAAAGAAATTAGAGAAATATTAGAACTTGCTTTAAAAGGAAACTTCTTAGAAGCTAAGCGAAAATTGGTAGAAACAATGTTTAACTATGGTTTAAGTGGAGATGATGTTGTAAAGCAAATTCAAAGAGAGATTTGGAAGTTAGATATTGATGAGATTAAAAAAGTTGAATTAGTTGAATATTGCGGAGAAATAGAGTTTAGATTAACAGAAGGAAGCAATGAATTAATCCAATTAGATGCTCTAATAGCTAAAATTTGCTTAGCTGGTAGAAAATAAGAATAATAAAAAATGGTATCAATTACAAAAATAAATTTTAAAGAAGTTACTAAGAAAAATTGGTTTTACTTTTTATTGTTTTTTCTAATTTTAGTTATTTATTATCCTTTAAGATATAGTCTTGCAATATATTTGTCGTTATTGACTGCTTTAATTGTGTTCTTATATTTTTATACTACAGACTTTGAATTTTTGACAAAACAACAAATAATTGCTTTAGCTTTTTTAATTTCATTTGCATTATTTTTAGCAATTTTGTTTGGTTAAAATGGAAACAATTAAAATTAAAGAAAAATTAATAACTGAAAAAAATTTTGCTTTGGTTAAAGAAGGTTTTTATTATTATTTAGTTTTATACGGAAAAAAATGGATAAATAATTTTTCAACAACTAAACTAATAATTAATGAATTAAGAAGGAAGAATATAGAATTACGGAACAAAGAATTAATAATATTAGGAATTGAACCTTATTTTGCTTATTTATTATCTTTCTTATTTAAAAAAGTTGCAATAATTGACGAAAATTTTGAATTAATAGAATTTACACAATTTCATAAAGAATTATGGAACAAAAATAATGTTGAAATTATTGGAAGCGACTTATTTGACTATCTAAAAAAATTAAATAAAAAGGACAAAAATAATAAAATTTTAATTTTTATCTCAAAACCTAATCAGAACATTATTTTTTATTCAAAACCTTTTTTAAAAGAAATGAAGGATAAAGCATATATTTCTTTTTTTATTAATAAAATTAAACATAATAAAAAAGAGTTTGAAACAAAATTCGTTATTAGAAGACTAAAAGAATTGAAAATTAAGTTTAGTAAGATAGAAAAAGATATTATCGTCTTTTAATTGTTTTTTTACTTTGTAATTTTATTTTTATTTTTCTACCAACTCAATTGCCTGTACCGGACAAGCTTCTTCACCCATTTTTGCATCTTCTTTTAGATTTTCTTCTATTTCTCCTTCTATTGTTGATTCTCCAACTTCTTGACTAATTTTTAGTAATTCTTCTTCACTCATTCCTTCCTTAATTTCAAACCCTTTATCTTTATCAACAATCTTAAATGTTCCCTTTAATAAAGACTTTTCTCCAGAAGGGACAACAAAAACACTACTTGCAATAGCTCCGCATGCTCCACAACCAATACAAACATCTCTTTTAATCCTAACTTTTACCATCAAATTACTTCAAAAAAATCTTTATAAAACTTTTAATTTGCTTTAAAACAGTAATTGGTTTTATATTATTTATATTATCTCATAAAAAATTAGATTAGAAAGCTATAAAAATTCGTATAAAATTTTAACTATTCTATTTTCAGTATCAACGATTATAAAGGATAATAAAGGTTTGGTTAGAACTAGAACGTTGTTATTATTTATTTTAACAGAACCTTCCCAATACTTGTTGTAATCCTTTTTATCTTTACCCAAATGATCAAATAAAATGTCATAAACTATTAGTTCTTTATTATTTATTTTTCTCAAAATTATTCTTTCCTTCTTATGTCTTTCTAAGTAATCAATAAATCCGTTAGGCATAATTCTTAATTGATTACTTCCTTTTAATCCTTCTTTTATTAATACTTTTAAATCATACAAGATTAATTTCAAACTATTCCAGTTTCTTTCTTTTTTAATTCTTTTTAAAGCAAGTTCATTGAATATTAATTTGTCTAAAGCAATTGTGCTGTAGCTGTTCAACAAATTTTTTGTTTTTTCCATGATAATTTCTAAGTGTGTAGTTTCATTACTCATGATTGAAAAATATTTTCTTAAGATGTTTGTAGAAACTTCTGATCTCTCTAAAAACAAATTTATCCTTACTAAGAAGTTGTTGGCTAGTTGAATAAATTTATTTATGTAATTAATTAAATCAATCGTCTGTTTTCTTTTTATTAAAAACTTCCTTTCCTCTTTTTCAATTAAAAAATAAGTTTGGAAAAATAAGTAATCTAAGCTATTTCCTTTAAATCTAGTGCCTTTCTCTTTTAAAAATTTAAAGAAGTTATTTAGTAAATACAATTTTTCAGTAATGTTTTTGAATATTTCCTCAAGTTCAGATAGTGTATTTAGATACTCTTCTTCATTTAACTCTTCTGAGATAACCAAATAAAGTTTATCCCTAGCAAATTTAACGTGTTTTTTTAAATTTTCAATTAAAAAATAAAAATTTTCTAAATAGTTTTTAGATAGCATTAATAATTACTTGACATTTTCATTAAAAATGTTTTTACTAACTTACAACTAACAAAACCAACAAAAACCTAAAATGATAAAAATTAAAAATGTTATACGCCTTGCGACTCACCCCTTATCACCCTATCAAAGGGGCTTAAGGACAAGGCTTTAATTAACTAAAATAAAATTTAAAAATTATATTATCTTAAAATTAAAACAGAATAGTATTAACTTTTCATCACCCTTACTTTTTTTGAGTGAATTGTTTTGCTTTGAAATCCTTGATTATCAAATCTTTTTATAACTTCTTTGATATATCTAAAAAATCTTTCAATATAACCTCTCACATGGAATTTTAACTTTATTCTCCTCAAGCCTTTTTCTTCTAATAAATTATACCAAGGTCCTTTATCAGCTATAAAAATAATTTCCTTTAATCCCTTAGCATATTTATTGACTAAATAAACAACCCAAAAGTATCTTCTTTTTCCTTATATATTTAATTACTGTCTCATCCATTAAAAAAATCTTTCTTTCCTTTTTCTGATTGTTTGGTTTGAAATATTTGCTAATTCTCTTAATCCTCAAGCTTTAACAAAGCTTAACCATGGTGAAAAAGAAAGGAACGAAGTTAAACATTATTCAGGTATAAAGACTTTCTATAGATTATACAATCTTACAAAATAAGTAACTTCTCCTTTTGTAAATTCTTTGTCTTTAAAGTATTTTAGTAGTGTGAAGTACCTTACTCTTAGCCAATCATTAATTTTTATCCCTTTTAGATTATTTTCTAAAATTTCTTTTAGTTGATTAAATAATTCTCTTAATTTATCAAATTTTAAAGTTATATCTTCATTAAAGTTTAATTTTCTTAAATAAGTAATGTTTGCTTTATGAGAATAACTTTTATAACCTTCTAAAGCTAGTAAAGTATCAGTAAGTTCAATTAAAGCTTCATAAGCAAATTCTATTTTAAAATTATAAAACTTTAAATTATCAAGTGTTTTTATTCTTAATTCTGCAGTTTTTAAAAGAGATTCAGCTAAATTAATGTCTTTGTTTGAAATTTTAATGTCTCTTTTTTAATGTGAAATTCAAATTCATCAATTATACCTTAACCACCCATAAAGTTTTATTCCATTAATAATATTTTCTTTTAACTCTTTAGGAAATTTTTTAAATCTCCGGAAAATAGTTGAATTTTTCTATTTAATTCTTTTTCAAATTTTTTTAAATCAACATCAAGTTCTTTATAGCCAATAAATAAATCTATATCCGAATTTTCAGTATCTAAACCTTTTGAATAGGAACCAAAAACTATAATAATGTCAATAAAACAATTGTCTTTTAAATAATTAACTAAGTCTTTTAATGAAAGAATGTTATATAATTTTTTTAATTCTACAAACTCTCCACTTTCAAAATTCCCTTTAACTAAATAAAGATTTTTTATTTTTTCTATACAAACAATTCCTTTTTCTTCTAATTCTTTTATTATTTTTGAAACTATTGTGTGGCTTAAATTTGTTAATCTAGCTATTTCTCTTATCGTTAATCCCTTTGTTGGGTATTTAAAAATTGGCAACAAAACTTTCCACTTGGTATTAAAAATTTCTATGTGGAAAATTTTGTTGACAAAATTTATAGAATATTACCCTCATCTATTATCTTCAAATACTTTCAAACCTTCTTCAATTTTTCCAGTTTTATCGTAAATAGCCAAAGCAATAAATAATTTCTTATGTTTCAAAGCATTTTCTCTTATAAACCTTTTCAACATTTAAGGAAAATATTTAGAAGATCTTTTAACATTCCTTTTTAGAAGTTTTAAAAACAGTAATAACTAACAAGTAGT
>CAZGMV010000052.1:0-1183 GCA_964526875.1 Candidatus Woesearchaeota archaeon
TCTAAAGGAGTTAATTTAAGAACACCCAACTTAAAGTAATCTCCTGGTTGAGTTTCAGCAGTTAAGTTGTAATACAAACCTTGTTTTAAACTTATTCCTCCACAGTTCTCTTTATCACTACAAGCAGGAGAGAATTGGAAGTTGTTTATTTTAACATCAGCATAAAAATTCCAAACTCCATCTTTACAAACTTCTTTTTCTCCATCTCCATCAACATCTCCTTCATAACCATCATTATAACACTGAGAATTATAAACACAATCACTCATTTCATCACAACATGCTAAATCACTATCATCTGAAGTACAAACACCTTCTAAACAAATTCTTTCTTTTACATATTCTCCATTGTCATCTCCACAACATTGATTTAATGCATTAGGAATATTATACATTACTCTTTTTCCAACACACTCTTCTTTACACCATGCTGGCGTATCCCAATTAACATTCCAAGTATAACTCTCTTCAGAAACAGTGTTAGAAGAGGACTCATTATAAAGAACTTTTAAAGTATAAGTTCCTTCTTTTTGACAGTAATTATTTAAGTTAAGGTAAGTAGACAATTTTGAAATAGTATACAAACTTAAACCTTCATAAAGTCTACCTTCATAAAAAAAGATTTTATTTAAAACATTTAAACCACTTGGGTCTACAATATTTAACTTAACAAAATCATATTTATCTTCATTTAGAATTAATAAAGGCCCCACTCTTCCAACATACTTACAAGTATCTGCTTTTGTTATATCTGAATTAATATTACAACTTCCATCTACTTCAACATTTGGCGGATAATTAGGACCTTCAATAGTGTCTTTATCTTCACAAATAATCTCTAACCTTATTGGATTATTAACATCCAAGCTAATTTGAAATGTTTTTGAATAACCTAAAGAAGAACAAGAATTAGAAACACTTGAGCCACTAACACATTTCGCATTTAATTCTGAGTTAGTAAAAGATAAATCCGTTTTAGTTCCAGTATCGTCATAAAGCCATTTTACAACACATTTTGCATTTTCCGTTGTTTCCCAATAAATTGTCATTTTATTTGTTTTTAGTTGAAAAACAGGGTTTTCTGGATTTAAATCATAACACTCTTCTCTTCCATAAACATGTTCACAAACTTTTAAATTTTGGATGTATGGTGGTTTTAAATCCCTCCAACAGCCGTAACAAC
>CAZGMV010000052.1:1283-5037 GCA_964526875.1 Candidatus Woesearchaeota archaeon
AACAAACAAAAAGAAGAAACTTTTTTTATTCAACCACATAAAAAAGCAAATGATTTAAATTAATAAAAATTAATAACAACTAAGTAATGAAAAATTTTTGAGGCTTTATAAATAGTTTTATAAAAATAAAAAAATTTCAGTTGTTTGAAATTAAATTTTTTAATTCCTCTTCAAAATCAGGTTCAATTAAGGAAATAATATTAATTCTAATCTTTTCGTCCTTTCCTTTAAATGCTTTACCCCTTATTAAAAAACATTTTCCTTCATTTTCTTTCTCAAATTTATAATTTAAGTAAGCTGTTTTGTATTCCAAACCATCACTTATTTGGACAGGAGTTATTATTTTTTTAACTAATTTTCCTTCAAATTCTCTCTCAACTTCTTTTGGCTCGTAAACTCTTGTAATTAATACTAAGCCTTCAAATAATTCGTTGTCTTTTAAATCACTTAAGTTTTTTCTCCCTATTTTAACTTCCTTCAATTTTTTAATTTTCGTTCTTTTTCCTATAACTAATTCTAAACCAAATTTTCCATCTCTAACAAAAGCATCTGTTATTTCAATCTCTTCCCCTTCATTTAGTCCCTTAATCAAAGAGGTATCAAAAGCTATCGCTCTTATAACTCCTGTATCATCTTTTATTCTTAATATTCCAACTTTTGGAGTAATTTTTTGTGATAAGATAACGACTTTCAGATTAACATATTCTCCAGGATTTAATTCATTAATTCTTTTATTTGAACTTATGATATAATCATCTCTTTCCAACCCTAACTGATTCATATAAAGCTCAACAATTGTTTCTAAGTTTGTTATTATTGTGTCAAATTCTCTTCTTAATTTTTCAATTTCTCTAATAATTTCACTTTCACTTTTTTTGGTTTTTTCCTTTATATATTCAATCTTTTTTTTAATTTTTTCATAGTCTTTATTTTCAATCAATTCATCAATCATAAAAAAAGAAAAACATTAATTTTTTAAATCATTAAAAGAGTGAGAAAGTAATTTATAAATTCTTTGGTGTTTATAAATAAAATGGAACTAAAGATAAGGAAAGATTTTATTGTTGCTGGTTTGGAAGACAACTTGTCAGAGTATATTAATGATTTGTTAGAAGACAAAGTTGTAGTTGTTGAAGAGAACGGGAACTATAAAGGTGTTTTATTAAAAAGAACAATTTTAAGATGGAAATTAGACCCTTCTAAGAGTAAAGTAAAGTACTTTGTTAAAAAAATGCAATTAATGAAAAAAAATGAGTTAGAAGATCTAAAAGTGATTGATTATATGCTAAATAATTTAAATAGGTTCGTTTTAGTAGGAGCTAACAATAAAGTTAAGGGTTATGTTTATATTGATGATATTATCCTAAAAAACATAGATAAAATTAAAGATTTGGAAGTTAGAGAAATAATGCAAAAAGATTATCCAACAATTGAAGAAAATGAACCTGTTTCAAAGGCCTTTCATTTAATGAAGTATAATAATGTGGACAGGTTGATTGTTTTAGATAAAGACCACAATTTAGCTGGTCTAATAACCTTAAGCGATGTTTTAAAAGCATTGGTAAAACCTTATGAAAAACCAACAAAAGGAACTATGGTTGGAGAAAAAATACATGAGTTTAGAAGACCTGTTAAAGAATTTATGAAAGAACACCCTCTAGTTATTTATCCAGACACCTTACTAAAAGACGCCTTTAATAAAATGCTAAAAGCAGATGTGAATTCATTAATTGTTGTTAAAAAAGGAGATCCTACTACTGCCATAGGTTTATTAAGTAAAAGATCAATTTTAATTTATTTAAAAGCCTTAATTAAAAAAGAAGAAGAACTATCCATAACTTTCTCACTACACAATGTTGAATTAGATGATTTAGATAAAGAATGGATCAAAAACAAATTTAGAAAAATATTAAAGAAGTTTGGAGGTGTTTTAAGAAATTATAGTGTTCACATTGACATAAAGAAGGTTAAAGAGCATATTGAAAATGAATTAGATAGGTATTTAGTAAGGATTCATTTAATAATTCCTGGAAAAATGTTCCTAGTTGATGTGGAAGGAGAAAGTATGATACTAGCTTTGAATAGAACATTTAAAATATTAGAAAGACAACTATTAAGGTATAAAGAAGAACTTAGCGAAAAAGAGGTAAGTGAATTATTAAAAGAACTGGAAAGTTATTATGTATAAATTTCCTTTTTCTAGTTCTATATTTTTTGCCCTAAGGTTTATAAGTTAATCTTACTTTATAATTTAACAATGGAACTTTGGGAAAGGTTGGGAATTATTTTACTAGCAATAACTTTTTTAGTTATAGGTATATTAACAATGATGAAAGTTTTATTTAATCCCTTTGAAAGCAAAGAGGAAAGATATTCCTTAGAATACAAAGAAATTGATGAAAAATTTAAGAAACTTATAGAACTTTTAGGAATAGATATCGAAAAAGGAATAAACAAAAAAGAACTTGATAATGTGTTATTAACCTTAACCCAAAAATTGAATTTTTGTTATAATATTAATTCACTAAACCAGGAAAAGTTTTATGGTTATTTTACAATAGACGATAAATACTTAACCATCCACTTATATGATCCATTAAAACTACTTCAAAAAGAAAAGGAAGAAAGAACAATATCAATCCCTATCATTTCAAAAGAACCTTTAATCCCTACTATCGAATATAAAGACTACGCCATCATACCTTTAAATATTAATGATTGGGAAACATACAGTATTAGTTCTTCTTCAATAACTTGTTTTATAAACAAAAATATTCTAATAACTTCAAAAACTAAAGAAATTGGACTTAATGAGGAAGAAATTAAAAAATACACATTAGATTTTTTTAGAAATCTTCGGTTAATGACTATTACTGAGATATTAAATACTAATAAAAATATTGTTTTTGGAACAGAAAATATTGGGCCTTCTTTTAGTAATATTGATTATAAATCTTGTTCTGCCATTTCTTGCCATATTCCTTCACAAGAAGATAAAAAAAATGATAAAAAAAATGTAGAAATTAGTTATGTTTATTTTAGTTATAAATACTTCAAACAGATCATAAATAATGAAAAAGATGTCTTATCATTTAGAAAATACTTAAAAAAAGTTTTAGACTTAAAAAATAAGAAAAATTTAGAAGAATTACCTAGTTTAATATGTGGCCAATTTAATGAAATTCTAGCTGACATAAACACTAACACTGAAAAAGAAATAGTCTTAAGAATGATTCAAAACAACTATTTCACCGAATACAATCCAAATACAAGAAAAATTATTTTTTATTTACCTACCAAAGAAAATACTATTTTTAATAACATTTTTTTAGACGATATTTTCATCTATAAAATCAAAAAAATTTCTTTAAATGATAAAGAAATTATTGAAATCAAAGAAGGAAATTTAAATGATATTTGCATAGCTAATCTAAAACAAGCTAAAAGTCAAGCAAAGATAAATGTAATTTCTTTTGACGATACAAATATTTTAACAATAATAGAAGACTCGAACATAAACAACCTTAAGTTCAGTAAATTATTAATATTAAAATATGTTATTCCAGTTAATAAAGAAGGATTTATACTTATAAAAAAGGATAATAAAATAATAACACCCTTTGGAGAAGAAAAAACAGATAATTTTAAAGACTTAAACTTGTTGTTTGTCATAAAAAATAAAAAATACAAACAGAATGAATTAAAAGAAGGGAAATATTGCGTAACAAATATAAAAAAAGAAGATGAAAATAAA
>CAZGMV010000053.1:0-4993 GCA_964526875.1 Candidatus Woesearchaeota archaeon
TTTTGTTAATTTAATGTTTTTGGTAATATTCAACTATCTACTTTCAATTGCAAAATTTTTTTATAATATTAACCCCATAATTTTAAGAAATTTCGATATTATTTTGTTAATAATTACTATTTCCTATTTAATAACTATTTCACTAATAAAACTAAGAATATTAAACTTTTTAGTTTTAATAATTGCTCTAATAATTGAAAAGTTAGTTAATAAAACAATTATAGGATTTTTTGCATTACCCTCTTTAATAATTAACCCATTTAACATCGCAAAAAATACCTCTTTTTTAATCCCTTATGGACTAATAATTTACCTTTCCTATTTTCTAACACAATCCAAACAAATTAATAAAATAATCTTTTTTACTATCCTTAATTTTCTAATACTTCTACCTTTATTCTATTTGTTAATTCATTTCTATAACAACAACTCAACCTTTACCATTTTCTTTGACTTAGTAATAATTTTTTATTTAATCATTTATCCTTTTATTGAAGAAAAGTTAAACTATTTATTTTTTGAAAACAAAAAATAAAAACATTTTTATAAACTTTTTTCACTCTTTTAATTATGGATTTTAATGAATTATTAAAAAAAAGAAGAAGTATTAGAAACTATTTAACTAACTTGGAAGTCTCAATAGAAAAAATAATTAAGATTATTGAAGCAGGTATGTTAGCCCCCTCTATTGGTGATTTACAACCTTGGCAATTTATTGTTATTAAAGATAGAGAAAAAATCGAGAAATTAGCAGAATACTCATTCCAAGAATGGGTTTTAAGTGCAAATACTATTGTTGCTATTATTGGGGATAAAAACATTGTTAAATTAACCTATGAAGATAGGGCTTGTGAAAATCTAAACCAAACTATTGGAGCTTGTATTGAAAACATGTTATTGAAAGCTACAGAATTGGGGCTTGGAAGTTGTTGGGTCACAATTTTTGATGTTGAAAAAGTTAATGAATTATTAAAAATTCCAAAAAACAAAGAATGTTTAGCATTCATTACTTTAGGTTATCCTAATGAAAAACCATTAAAAAAGAAGATTAAATCTTTGAAATTAAACACTTTTTTTGATGAATATGGGGAAAAATATAAAGGAAATGCACAATAAAAATGTTTGTAATATTAACTGAAAAACCAAAAGTAGCTAGAAAAATTGCTAATTATTTAGATAATAATGCCAAAATAGTTAATACCAACCCTTTAACATTAAAAATAAACTGGAACAACAAAGAAGGAGTAATTTTATCCGCTGTTGGGCATTTATTAACTTTGGAGACTAAGGAAAAAGACTATCCTGTTTTTAAAGTAGAATGGGTTCCAATTAAAGGTTATCAAGAAGATTACTTAAAAAATTGTAATTATTGGTTAAATAAAGCAAACGAAATTTATATAGCTACTGATTACGATATAGAAGGAGAATTAATAGCTTATAATATTTTGAAATATTCTAAAGTATTAAATAAAAAAATTTTTAGAATTAAGTTTTCTTCTTTAACAAAAGATGAAATTTTAAAGGCCTTTAGAAACCCAATCAAGTTAAATACTAACCTAATTAAAGCTGGTAAGACAAGACATACTTTAGATTGGTTTTATGGTATAAACTTTTCAAGAGCTTTAATGAGAGCTTTATGGAATTATCAAAAAGGAATATTGAGTATTGGAAGAGTTCAAGGAGCAATTCTTAGAATAATTTATGAAAGAGAAATTGAAATAGAGAAATTTAAATCAAAATTTTATTACACTATTAATGTTATAGACAAAGTAAAAAGCACTGTATTTCAAAATAATAAAAAATATGAGAATGAGGAAGAAGCTAAGAAGATATATGAAAAACTAAAAAACTATAAAAATGTTGCTATAAGAAGAGTTGAAATAAAAGAGGTTAAACAAAAACCTTTGCCTAATTTTAATCTTCCTGATTTACAAGAAGAAGTTTATAAATTATTTAAAATTAGCCCTTCTAAGACATTACAGATACTACAAAAACTCTATGAAGATGGTTTCATAACTTATCCAAGGACTTCAAGTCAAAAATTGCCTGAAAATAAAACTTATTTAAACAAGATCTTGGAAAAATTAAGTAAAAGATTTGACATTGCCAAAAGTTTAATTAATAAAAAACCTGTTCAAGGGAAAAAAGAAGATCCTGCACATCCTGCAATACATCCAACAGGAAATTTGCCAAATAACTTAAGTAAAGAAGAAGAATTAGTTTATCTATTAATAGTTAAAAGATTTTTGGCTTCTTTTATGGACGATGCTATTTTTTTAACACAAGTTGTTTATTTAGATAATCCTTTTATAGATTATTATTACAAAGGGCAAAAATTAATTAAAAAAGGTTTTTTTGAAATTTACGATTTTTATGAACATAAAAACACTTTTATAGATTATAGGGAAGGAGAATTAATTGATATAACTGTTAAGTTAAATAAAAACAAAACATCTCCTCCATCAAGGTATAACCAAGGTCAGCTAATTAAGTTATTAGATCAGAAAAAAATAGGTACTAAAGCAACAAGAGCCCAAATTTTAGAGATTCTTTATAAAAGAGGTTATTTAACTGGAAATAAAACCATTTATTTAACTCCTTTAGGAAGAAAAGTAATAGAAATAATGCTAAAGTATTTACCAAAAATTGTTGATCTAGAGATGACAAAAGAAATTGAAGAAGACTTAGAAAAAATAATTGAGGGAAAAATTGAACCTAAAGAAGTATTAAAAAAATCAATTCTACTCATAAAAGAAAGTGCTGACAAATTTAAAGAAAAAGAAAAGGAAATAGGAAAGGAATTAATTATCTCAAAAGAGGAAAAAGAAAAGGAAAATGCTTTGAAAAATTGTAAATGTGGTGGTTATTTGGTTATAAAACAATCGAAGAAAGGAGACAAGTTTATTGCTTGTACAAATTGGCCTAATTGTAAAGAAATTTTTACAATTCCAAAAAACTTTCAAAGATTGTTGAAAAGTAAGTGTAAAAATTGTGGAGCAAGATTAATATCTATAAAAGAAGGAGGAAAAAATAAGAAGTATTGTGTTTTTTGTAAAAAAACAAATTAACGAAAAAACTTTTTATTAGAAAAAGATTTAAAAATTATTCTTTTTTAACTTCTTTAACTCCTAGTTCTTTTAAAGTTTCTAAAACTTTATCTTTTTCAGTGATTTCTTGGCTTACTCTGGCGAATAAAGTTAATTGTTTTCTTAAACCAATTGTAGGCCCTTCTGGCGTTTCAATTAAATCAAATCTACCCCAGTGCGTTCCATGTAATCTTCTTGCTTCAATGTGTTTTAAGGATTTATCTAAATTAGAAACAACCCTTGTTGTGTGTGAAATAATGTCTAAAATATTTGTTTTTTGTAAAGTTTGACTTATTCCAGTCATATTTAACCACTGTCCTGTATTAAAAGCTGTTTCTAATCTTTGATTTATTACTTTTTCTCTAATTAATATCCTTAATGACGGAATTTTACCTCTTCTAAAGTACTTTTGTGCGTTATAAATAGTATCTCTAACTAGCAACCTAAATCCTACTCTAAATAAATCCTCTAACAAATCACCAGCTAATTTAAGTCTTTTATTAGCATAATGGTCTTTATCTTCTTTTTCATATTTTCCTTTCTTATACAAAACCACTTTTTTTACAAGTTTAGCAAGGTTTATAGCTTTTATATAATTATCTTTAATTTCGTTCATAAAATAGTTTTCTAAAATCTCGTTTATTCTTTTTAATCTCATTTCTTTGGTTGGTTGCATCTGTCCACTAATTTTTGCAATTTCTAGTTTAGCTTCATTTTCATTAGTTATATGTGCCCATTCATACAAATTCAAAAAAATTAACTCATCTTCAATTTTGATAGCATTAAATATTTCTTGATCGCTTTTCATTCCCAAAGCTTTAAGCATTAATGGAAATGGAATATTATTTAGAACACCACTTGAAATTGTTATTGTTCCATCTCTTTTTATTTCAACTGTTACAGGGTTTCTAAAAACACTTTTTCCACTAATATATCTCCCAACTACAACATCTCCTTTTTCTTCAATAAAAAACCTATTTCCAGCTAAATCTTCTTGCATTATTAAAACTCTTTCATTTCCATTAATGATAAAATAACCACCATAATCGTTTGGATCTTCACCAAGTTCAATTAATTCGTTTTCACTCAATCCATATAAGTTACAATATTTACTTTTTAACATTATTGGCAATTTAGCAATTTCCACAGTTTCTATCTCCTTAATAGCATCATCTAAATAAAAAACTGCTTCTGCTTTTACAACACCCTTATAAGTTAATTTTCTTAATCTAGCCTCTAAAGGATAAAACTTTTTCTTATTTCCGTCAAAGATATCATAGATATGTGGTCCTTCTACCCAAATTTTTCTTAAAACAATCTTTACCTCATCAACAGTTGGTAAAGCTATCATTGGATTAATTATTTTGTTTTCTTCCATTATTTTTGGGAGAATTACATCACAAAAATCATTAAAACTCTTTATTTGGGATTCTACTAGACTTTTTTCTTCTAAATATTTCTCAAGAAGAATTCTTCTTTTATTTACCATTAGGGACAAATTAAAATAAAATTTATAAAGATTTATCTACTACTTTTCTAAAAAAATAAAAAAATTCAAGTTGGATTGTTTATTTTATAATTTTATTATTCAATATCTTCTGCTAACAAATAGCCAATTAATCCCCATAAAATACCAAATACAACTAGTACAATCGGAATAGCTCCTTTAATAAATACCAAAAATTCCTTTTCCCACTTATAAGCCAAGCAAGCACCTGCTACAATAATAAATAACCCAATTAACAAATGTAAAAATTGTTTAATGTTCATTTTCTAAGAAAAGTGCTAAAACTTTATAAAATTTATCATAATTCTTAAGCTATGGCAAAGCAAAAACCACACATTAATATTGTTGTTATTGGACACGTAGACCACGGAAAAAGTACTACAATTGGAAGGTTAATGTA
>CAZGMV010000054.1:0-4859 GCA_964526875.1 Candidatus Woesearchaeota archaeon
AGCGAGCGATAGCGAAGCTCCCTTACAGGTGGTAGGGGCACGAGCGATAGCGAGTGCACCTACAGAGGTCAAGCTTTATCATAAAGCTTGTTTGTCAACCTAATGAAGAATTAAGAAACTTTATAGAAATTTGATTTACTATGTGGTGAGGTATTTATAACAGCTGATCAAGATAATGAGTTAACGAGTTTGAAGAGGGTTAAGTTTAGTGGAGAAAGATCAAGAATTAATGTAGAATTCTATGATAATACAGGAATAAGGAAGTGAAGATAGTGAAAAGTTAATGCTATTATTCTAATCTTATTAGTATTACTTTGTATTGCATTATTTATTTGAAAAATGCTTTTCCTTCGTTTTTAAACAGTTTCCAGTTAAGGTAAAAGTGTATTAATACAAGGAAAATCATTACAAAGCCTGAAATAATATGAATTTGCTTTATTAGTTCATTTGAACTTTTTTCTAATCTAAAAAATTGTAAAATTATTCCAGTAACTGAAACTAAAATAAAAGAGATTGCTAGTAATGAGGTTATGATAAATCTTTTTTCTAGTTCATTCATTCCACATCACCTTTTTCTTCTATTTTTTCATTCGACCCGTAACCACCTCTACCCCCACTAGTTTTTATACATTCAACTCCATCAACATAAAATTTTTCTACTTTCTTATAACCTTCTTCATTTATTCTATATTCTATCTTTAAGCTTTTCCTTAGTAGTTCATTCAAATTTTCCCAATAATATTCTTGTCCGTTATTACAAATGAAAAAACCTCTGAATTGTATAACTTCTCCATTGTTTAAATAAGCATTACCATATTCATCAAATCTTTCAACAACAGCAACTTCTTCTTTATAATTTTCTTTGAAAAAGGAGATGGACAAATACAACACAACAATTAAAAAAATTGTTATTGTACTTAAATAAATAATTACTTTTTTCTTATTCATCTTATAATTTCTATATTTTTTCTTATTTATAAATCTCTTTGAAACTTAAAAAATAAAAAGTTTGATTCTTAATATTCTACATAGATTTTAGGATATTCTCCTTTCTTTCTTTCGTAATAGATTGTTATCTTATTTTCCTTATTTTTTTCTATTACTAATTTTTTGTTGTTTTCTGATAAAGGAATTATCAATATGTTATTACAATATTCCCCTAAAGTAATATCTAACATTTTCCCATTAGGCATTAGAAGTTTAGCATCTTTGAGTTTCATTAGATCCATTTGTTCAATTGTGATATCTTTTTTTGATTTTATATTTAATACGTACAATTCAACTTTGTCTTGTTCTAAGGAACCTTTTGCAGTAATATCACAAATTTTCTTAAATTTAAATAGCAAATCTATTAATAAATCTTCTTTAGAACTTATCTTTACATTTTCTTTTGCAGGGCTACATCCAAATCCTACAAAGTTTGACAATAATATATTAATTCCTTTATTTAATGCATTTTTTATACCACTAAAAGCATTTATTTCTTCTGCTTTTTTCTCTAATGAAAAACTTATACTGCACATCTCTAAACCAATATTAGTAAAGACTTTAGAAATAACTAATTTAAAAATTGAAAAGACTACTATAACAGATAATAAAAATAAAATTAGTTTAATAGCTGTTTCCATCTCAATAGAAGATTTTTTTCTTTCCACTACTTTTAAATAACACAAAAATTTTTAAAGTAAATTGTTTTTATTTTTTAGTTATAAATGTTAAAGCTAAGTGAAGTTAACTTAAATAAGTATATAAATTTTATTTTTTTAGTTTTTGTTTTAGTTTTTTTTAGCAATATTTCTTTTTCAAGTCCTATTGTTATCAAACAATGTCAAGAAATAAAGAAACCAGGTATTTACATATTAGAAATGAATTTATTGGCTAAAGAGAATGTTTGTTTGACAATAAGGAATCAGAAAAATGTTGTCATTGATTGTCAAAATAAAAACTTTTTAGGAATAAAGATAAATAAAGCTATATTAATTGAAAATAGTAGTAATATAAAATTAAGGAACTGTATTTTTAGGAATTTTGAAAATGCTGTCATTTTAAAGAATGTTGATAATTCTAATTTTCAAAATTTGATGTTTTTTAGTGTAAATGCACCTTTTCTTTTAGAAAACGTTAAGAATTCTAAGTTTGTTGGAAGTTATAAGAAAGAAGATTTTACTTTTAAAGGAAATAATGAGAATAATGAATATCCTTTTTTTGATCTAATAATATTTTTAAAAAAGTATAAACTAACTTTGTTTTTTCTTTTTGTAGGTTCTTTCTCTTTAATAATGAATGAGTTGTATGAGAGAAAATTACATAAATACATTTCTGGAGAACTTTTATTTGCAATTTCTTCTTCTATAATCTTGTTTGTTGCAGGTTATCTGTTTTTCCATAACACAAGGTTAGAAAGTATTTTGTATTTTTTAGCGTTTTTATCAGCTTTATCTCCTTATGGTTACGATTTATTCAAAAAATACTTGATTATTAAAGAATACGAACAGCAATTTCCTAATTTTGTTATGGATCTATCAGAGATAGTTAAGTCAGGAATGCCTTTACCTAAAGCAATTGTTTTTTTAAGTAAAAATGATTACGGTTTATTAAGCAATTTAATTGAAAAGTTAGCTGCTAAAATAAGTTGGGGTGTTAGCTTAGAAAAGGCTTGGAATGATTTTGCTGAAGAAAGTGAAAGTGAGTTGATAAAGAAAGTTGTTAGTGGTTTAATTGAGACTCATAAAAGCGGAGGAGATATTATAACGTTCCTAGAAGCTTTAATTAACAATTTACTAATTCTAAATAATTTAAAAAAAGAAAGAGAAACTATGATGCATAAAAAAACTTTACAGTTTTATGTTCTATTTTTCTTTTTAATTTTGACAATTATTGGAATTAGTAAATTTGTTTTACCTTTTGTTGAAGAAGCTACTAAAAAAAGTGTTGAAATGGCTTCTTTTGGTAATGTGAAGAACTTAGGTGTTATAAATGCATCTAAAAAAACATTTGATTTTGAAAGTCTTTTTTTTCATTTAGCCTTGTTAGAAGCTGTTTTTTCTAGCTTAATTATAGGTTTATTGATAGATAATGACTTCAAAGCAGGTTTAAAACATTTAGCAATATTATTTCCTTTAACTTTTATTTTAATGAAGCTTTCTGGCTTCTAATTTGAACTATTTAACAGCAATAATCTTTATTTTAATTTTTTTAGATTCTCTAAAATAATTAGTTCTTTTAAAACAGCATTTACTCCTGCTCTTAAAGAAGAAAAACTATTTGACTCAATAATAACAAATTTTTCATCAATTTTAACTCTAAATTTTTTATTAGTATCAATTAAACATAAGTCTTTGTATTCTTTTAGATTATGTTCTATTATTGCTTTCATAGCTATATAACACAATTTAAATTTAAAAATTTAATAAAGTTGACATACTGGTTTCTCTTCTGGATTATATGTCTCATCAAAATATTTATTTCTTTCTTCGATTTTTTCTGCTAAAGGTGAAATAAATAATGTTATGTTTTTAAAGTTGTAATTACTTTCTCCTTTTAGAACTTTGTCTAATTCATTAGTGATTTCTTCTAGTTCATTGTAGGGCTCACAATTTCGAGAGAAAATAAAATCTTTTGTATTTATAGATTTATAACTTAAATAAACCCTATACACGTTTCTATAAAACTTTTCTAGATTTTTTTCAAAATATTTTTTGTCGTTTACTAATAAACTAGCAAATACAAATTCTTTAGGTACATAATAAGTGCCTCCATCTATAAAAAAATCTACACGCCATCTTTCAATTCTTTCTTTTAGATCTTTCCCACTAATAGGTTTTTTCAATAACTTAACTTCATAAACGAATTCACCTATCTTTTTAGCTTTAACGATCCAGAACTTATCAGAATCTTTTATTTTATCTTTTCCATCTTTTAACTCTTCTAAGAATAAAATGTCATCATTATCTATACTTTCATTATATAAAAACAATACTCTCTTTATATTTGTCTTCTTAATGTTATTTAGGCTTAGGCAACTTTTAAAACTACTCCTACAAAAAGGAATACTATCTTCAAAACTTGGGTTTATCTCATCTATATAAAATTTGTCTACAAATTCTTCTTCTTTACCTGTAATTATGAATGAGTTTTTGTCTTTTTTGAATAAGAAACTTTCTTCGTTAATAGGAATTAGAAGAGTTAATGAATATACATAAAAAGGTAAGTAGACTGCTTTTGTGTCATAGTAAATAGTGTTGCTTTCTATTGTTGGAGAAAAGATAATCTTGTTGTATAGTGGAAAATTTTGGTTTTCTAGAAACATAGAAATTGAAATAGAATCTCCTTTAAAATCAATTTTATAACCTGATAAACTGGTTATTTTAATTACTGCAGCAGTGTTTTTTTTTAAATTAATTATGTCCAAAAAAGCCAGTATTGTATCATATAAATTGTAAACAGTATATTTTTGATAAAGAAAAAAGGTTTGTACAATAAATAAAAAAATAAAACCAAATAAAAAAGCTCCAAAAATTAATGAAAATAAAAATTTAAATTGTATTTCAGTTTTTTTATTTTTTTTCTTTAATTTTCTAAACATTATTAGTAAAACTAACATTAACTTTTTAAATTTCACTGTAACTAAAAATTAGTTAGGTTAGAGAGTTATAAAACAAAATTGTTATCTGCAACTGACGCGTCAGTTGATACCGCTCTTATTTGTTATTTTCTTAGAATAAGAATTTTTTGTGATCTTTTAAGAAGAAAAAAGGGTTGATAAAGGAGTATAAGCTTCCTTATTGAAGGTTCTATTAAGGGACTTCCTTAAAGGAAGCCCCTGTAATAGCACACGGATCAAGCGAGTCCGCTTGTTA
>CAZGMV010000055.1:0-4842 GCA_964526875.1 Candidatus Woesearchaeota archaeon
ACTCAATACTATCAAACATTGAGGAGGTTAGAGCAAGAGGAGGTAAGGTTATAGCAATAACTCCAGTTGAAGTAGATGGAGCTGAAAATATATTAGTCCCAGAAGTTATTGAGGAGATTTCTCCAATTGTTTATGCCCCAGCCTTTCAGTTGTTGGCTTACTATAAGGCAGTTGAATTAGGAAGGGATGTGGATAAGCCAAGAGGTTTAGCTAAGAGTGTTACTGTTGAATAAATTTAAAATCTTTTACTTTATTAAACTATAAACAATGGACAAAATAATTAATTTTTCTCTCCTAAGTGGTGTCTAAATTTTAAAAACAAATTTTTATTTTTTGACTTAATAAGAAATGGTGTTATTCCATCTAAAGGGTCTGAATTTAGAAGAAATTGAAAAAAAATCCTTATTAGACACACAAGTAGCTTTAAATATTAAGGAATTTGAAGAAAGACAAAAAGTTTGGGAAAAATTCACAGGGAGAGGATATTATCTAGTTCCTGAAGTTGTTAAAGTTAACATTTATTACGATGACAACGATCAGATAATTGTTTATAGAATTGACGAAGAAAAAATAAAGGATGAATTAAAAGAAGAATATGAATTCTACTCTTATTTAGCTGAGGAAGATACTTTATTACAACCAGATCTAAGCAATCCTCTAGCAAATTACCATAAACTAGTAGAATGGGTAAAGAAACAACAACAAAGATTTAATAGAAAAGTTCTATCTGAAAAAGATATTAGAATATTTGCCTGGCATTTAACTAAAAAATTAACTTATAAAAGATTAACACCTATTTTTTTGGATGAAAACGTAGAAGATATCCATTGTAAAGATGATTCCCATGTTTACATAAACTATAAACTTTACGGTTGGTTGAAAACAAATATTAAATATGAAAAAAATGAATTGAATGAAGAAATAAAAATCTTTGTTCAGTTCGCTAAACAAGAAGTTTCCTTAACAAAACCAAAGGCCTCTGGAATCTTACCAGACGGTTCAAGGCTAGAAGCTATTTATCACTTCGGAGAAACTTCATTAGTTTTGAGGAAATTTGCTAAAAGAAGTTTATCATTAATTGATCTAATGAATTTCGGAACTATTACACCTTATATAGCAGCATATTTATGGTTAATTGTTGAAAATCCAGGTGTTTGTAAGCTAATGGTTTCAGGAGGTACTGCTACAGGTAAAACCACATTATTAAATGCTTTAATTCAATTAATTCCTAAATATTACAAAATAATTACTATTGAGGAAACTGTTCCAGAATTAAGATTGCCTTTGCATGAATTACATACAACAATAGTAACAGACTCTGAAATTAAAGAAAGACACCCTTTTGTAGCACTAGTAAGCTCATTAAGACAAAGACCTGATTACATTATTCTAGGAGAAGCAAGAGGTAAAGAAGCTGAGGTATTATTTCAAGCAATGAACTCTGGACACGGAGGTTTAGCAACATTCCACGCAGAAAACTGGAAAGAGATGATTGATAGACTAACTTCACACAACATAGGATTAGATAAAAGAGTAACAGCTACTTTAAACTTGGCAATTTTCCTGAAAAGAGTTAAAAGAGGAGAAAAATTTGTAAGAAGAATTGGTCAAATTACTGAAGTAGTTGGTTATAATGAAAAGGAAGATTTTATTGAAACAACAAATTCCTTTGTTTACAATGCAAAGTTTGATAATTATGATGTTAATAACCTATTGGCTTTAGAAAAAATATCAGAAGATACAGGAGTCAGTAAAGAGGAATTAATAAAAGAATTAAGAGTTAGAACTTTCCTACTAACTCAAATGCAAAAACAAGGAATAAATGACTTTGAAGATGTAACTTTCTTAGCCAATTTGTACTATTTTAAACCAAAGTTTTTAATCGACAATATCTACAACTTAAACTTAATCGTTAGAGATAAAGAATATTTCATAAAAAAGATTGCTAAAAGTGCTTAAAGGTGAGAAAATGTTAAAAAATAAAAAAGCAAATGTTGTGGCTAATTATTTGTTCATTTTGAGCATTATTACTGTAGGTATTGTTTTAACCACTTATTTAATGAATTTTTACAAAAAAGGGAAAAATATTGGAGAAAATACTGGAGAGTTGGATGTTAAAGAATTAGGTTCAAATGCTTATTTAATTAAAACACCTAAAGAGTATAAAGTAAGAATTAGTGAAGAATTACTTGTTTCAAATTTGCAGGATTTGAAATTTGTCATAAAAGCAGAGAACGGAAGTACTATTTGTACTTGTTATTACAACCAAAAAGTTAATTCATTAGTTTGTGATAACTGTGCAGTAGAGTAAAATGGAATTAAAAAGAGATTATCTATTAGGTTATGAAATTATTGTTAGTCCTGAAAGAGCTAAGAGACCGCATCAATTTAATGAAAAAGAAGATAATTTAATAAATATAGACGAAGAAATAAAAAAATGTCCTTTCTGCCCTGGAAATGAAGATAAAACACCAAATGAGTATTTTTCTTTTAAAAATGAAAAAGGAGAATGGTTTGTAAGAGTATTTCCAAATAAATTTAAAGTTTGGGATTTACATGATGTAATAGTGGATACAAGAGACCATTTAAAAGACTGGGATGAAATTGACGTTTTTTATTCTTTAAAGGCTATTCAAAAAAGATTAATAGAGATTTATTCAAAAGAAAAAAATGTTAAGTGGGTGAGTGTTTTTAGAAACTATGGGAAAGAAGGAGGTGCTTCAATTAGACATTCTCATTTACAATTAATAGGGCTAAACTTCATTCCAAAAAAAATTGAAGAGTTAGGTTTTAAATTGAAAAAATGTAATTGTTTTATTTGTAATGAAAAATGGAAAAAGGAGTTATTAATCAAAGAAACCGAAAATTTTAGAGTTTTATTAATAGATGGTAGATTCGCATATGAATTTGAAATTCATCCAAAAGAACATAAACCTTCATTAATTGAATTTAACGATGAAGAATTAAGAGAATTAGCTGAAATATTAAAAAAAATTGTTAAAATCTTTAAAGAACATTTCAATAATTACAATGTTTTGTTTTTTAACAAACCTAAGAATACAGATTTTCATTTCTTTATAAGAGCATTTCCAAGAATTAACAAGTGGGCAGGTTTTGAATTAGAAAGTAGTATTATTGTAAATCCTCTTGGCAAAGAAAAGGCTTTTGAATTTTTAAAAGAAAAAATAGAAAAAGAATTTAAAGACTAATACCAGTAAAGTATTTTGGTTTTTGGTAAACCGCTTAAATCAAAATCAATATCCTTTTCTTTCTTTTTATCTTCTTTTTTGTTTTTTTCTTTGTATTCATTTAAAATTGAATAAAAGTTTTCTGGAATTTCAATGTTAACATTTAACTTTTCAACTTCAATTACTTCTCTAACTATTTCTGGAGTAACTCCATTACTCTCATAAAGCCTAATCAAATCCTTTGTATCCAACTCTTTTTTCTTTTTAATCTCTTTCAATAAGATGGTTTTAGCATTTTTTAAACTTTCTTTAAACTTTTTCCTTTCTTCTTCCATAATATTTATTGCTAATTCCCAATTACTTAACTCATACTGTTCTTTTAAGTAATTCTTATGTAACTCAAAAATCTTTGCTAAATCAATTTCTAAGTTAAACTTCTCAATAAAAGAAAAAATTCTTCTAGCCAAAACTCTTAAGTTATAACCTCCACTAACGTTACTTGGTAAAGCACCGTCATTAAAAGCCATCAAAAGTGTTCTAGTATGCTCAGCAATGGAATAAATAGCTGCTTTCTTTAAAACAATCTCCTTTAATTCATTAACTCCAATTCCTAAATTATTAGCTATTTTTTCCCACTCTTTTTTTACATCAGCTTCATCAGCATTTAATAAACCAGAATATGGCAAAAATTTGTTATAAATTTCCTCTTCTTCCTTAGAAATTTCTAGGTATTTATCTAAATAAGGAATTACAGTAGGAAAATTAGGTTCATAGCTAGTGGTAGTTCCATGAGAAAACCAAGCATATCTTTCTTGCCCAGTACCCATGTCCAAAACCATTAAGTCTAACTTTTTAAAGTCATTCCCTCTAATATCATATTGCATATAAACTTGATTTCCCAATTCCAAACCTTTTGAAAAAAATTCTATAGAAGGGCCTGCATTACCTCCACCAGACCAAGCATCCTCATGAAAAATGATGTCTTCTTTTTTTAAACCAAAACCTTTTGTTAACCAAATAAAAATATGTTCCAGATAATCATTTGGTTTGTAATCTTTTGGCTTTTCAAAAGCATGTTGGCCAATCATTACGAAACCAGTATAATGTCTTCCAGTAATTCCTACATTATCAATATCATTAAATCTCAAACAAAATTGAGGAACAATTAAAGGATTTGCTACTGGTTTTACTACACCATTAACAACCCATGGTTGAAAATCAGCTATAGAAGCAATCACAAAATCTAAATCATCCCTCCATCTTGCTACTACAGGATAAGGTTTTATTGGGGTGTAACCAAGTTTTTCCATTGTTTTTTTAAATTTTTTCCAAACCTCAATAAAATCCAACTTTTCTTTAACAACAGGATCTCCAATAAATTCATATCTTCCAACACAAGAAACGTCACCACAAATCTCTCTATCAGCATCTAAAGTCCAAAAGTAGGTTCCACATTTTTTACATCTTTTTCTGATAAATCCTTGGGATCTCAAAAAATCTACAGGATAAAATTTTTCTGGATTTTGAGAAGCTCTCTCTTTTAAAATTTTCTTAGCAACTTTATCTTCCATTAAAGAAAAAAGAAAAAATTTTTATAAAGGTAGGGGCTAGACGCCCCCTACCACCCCCAAGCACTACTATAGGAGGGTTCGCT
>CAZGMV010000056.1:0-4738 GCA_964526875.1 Candidatus Woesearchaeota archaeon
TTCCGAAGAAAGGTAAAACTTTAATTAATCTTTTCTCTTTTCTTTTATTTTCATTAAAAATAAGAAGAAAGTCAAAACAATAATTAATTAAATAAAACTTCAATTCACTTTCTTTCATCTTGTTTTATAACATATTTTCCAATCATTTCTACTAATTGTCTATTTTTTAACTCAGGATCTAAAATAATCTCATGATTTAAATAACCTTCTAACAAAATCTTTAGATCTTCTTTATCTATTTTATTGCTTAAAGCGTCTTTAGCAAGCTTTGGATTTTTGATTAAAAAACTTAAATAAATGTAAATTTTTCCGTTAGATGTTCCATTTTTGATTAAAATTTCTTTAGGCAAGTTTTTTTTCAAATATTCTTCAACAAATTTATTTTTGTACTCTTCTTTTAATTCTTTAGGCAAGTTAACTTTAATATCAAAATTAGGGACTTCAATAACTTTATTCTCTTCTAAAAATTTGAGTGTTGTTTCGTTTATTGAATCAATTTTTATATAAACATAAGGGTTCTTGTAATTCATATAATCAGGATAAATGAAAAATCCAAACAATAAAGAACCTACTATTAACCAGCTTGCAATACCAACCAATAGGCCAATTAACTTACCAACTAATCTTAAACTCAATATTAAAAATAAAACAAGCAATAATACTTCCAAATAAATAAGCAATTCTCCTCCCATATAAAAAGTAAAACAACAAATTTTTAAATTTTTGTTTTTATTGAACGACTCATTTATAAAGGTTAAGATACAAAAAGTTAAAATAGCAACTTTAATCTTAAATTGTCAAAAAAGCTTAAAGGTACTTTTTCTTTAATTAGAGATTTACGAAAATGCGAAATTTTGTATAAATCAAGGAATGGTTTAGTTTCTCTGTCTTCAGTAAAGTAATTTATCCTATATGATTCTTCTTCATATATCTTATATTTTTCATATTGTTTTCTATTTTCCTCTATGAAGTGAGAGAGTATTGTCCATTCTTCTTTAACATTAATATAATCAGCAATTCCTATTCTTTCCTTTTCAATTTCCTTCACTTCTTCTTTTTTGTGATATATTATCTCATAGGCGTTTTCAGGCAACAAGCCATAAGATTTCATTCTGGGAAATAAAATAAATTCTAGTAAATCCTCTTTTCCATATCTTTTTATTCTTTTAGTTATAGAAGTTTTTAAATTCTTTGTGTGCATTTTTAAATAAGCTTCAATTTTCACATTAGTTCCTACTTTTACTATTAAATGAGTGTTAATAGTTTCTTCATACTTTTTACAACTCTTAATTTTTTTTCTGTCTATTCTTTCAACTACAATAATTTTTCTGTCTTCTTCCTCTGCATTGAGAGACATTTTCCTTGTATACAAAACAGAAATATGATTTCCATATTCATGTAAGTAAATGTCTGTTATTTGAGACAAGCCCTCTAATGAAAAAAGGTTTCCTTTGTATAATGCCTTTATTTTCGTGGGAAAAGATTTATTTTTAATATTTGTTCTTCTTATAATATCAATGAATTCAAAATCTATTACTGAACTTATACCTTCATAGTCAAGTTGTCCTATTTCTTTTTCCTTTTCTTTTAAAACAATTCTATTTTCCACTATAGGAGAAAAAGCAAGATTAACAATTGTAAATCCACTTTCTTCATAATGATATTCTTTATTGTTTTCTTCCATATGAAAATACAAAAAATAAAGTTTTTTAAATCTTTTATGACTTTCTTTCTATTAATTGCCCAAAGATCACGTTAGAAAATCTAATAAAAAGTTCTTTCTAATCTATTTTTGTAGCAATAAATCTGTTTAATCTCTTTAGGGCGTTTTCTTTTTCTCTTTCTCTTATTTTTGAATTTTCAATTATTTCTTTTAAATTCATAATACTGTTTAAATAAACTTTTTTATTCACTGGATAAGGAGTTCCATCTTTCCCTCCATGTGCATAGCTATATTTAACAAAATCCTTCCAATCTATTTCCCTTCCGTAAATTAAAGAAGAAATTAAAGACAAAGCCCTTATTCCTTTTTTTCCAACACCTTTGATTTTTAATAAATCTTTAAAATCTTTAGGGTCAAGTTCTTTAATTATGTTAAAATATTTTAAATCTCTCTCACTTAGATCCCAAGGTTTTATCCAATGTCTTTTTGGAAGCACTACTTTATCTTTAATAAAAAAGTTTAGTAAATTCTGATTTTTGTTAGTTTTCAATTGTTTTAGACAATTCTTTACCTCACTCAAACTTTCTTCTTTTAGGTTTAAAATTAGTTCTTGTATCTTATAATTCTCTTCTTTAACTAATATCAAAGTTTTATCTTCTTCTTTTTCAATGTTAATTCCAGAATGTGGTTCTTTTAATAAATTTTCACTATTAAACCAATGATATCTTCTTGCGTAGTTGTTGGATTCATTTAACCCTTGCTGAACAACAGCCCAATTTTTCTCATCAAAAATAAAAAAATGCAAATAAAGGTTATAGTTATCTTGAACCAGATTATTATCAATTTTAGCTGTTAACTTACTTATTTCAACGAATTTTTCTGCATTTTTATTATTTAATTTTTCTGCAATTTCATTAGGAGTATTTAAGGCGTGTTTGCCTTTTCCACCAGCAATGTATATTCCTAAATTCTTTTTTTCTAAGCTTTCCTTTAAAGCTGCTAAAGTTGTTGTAGTTAAACCAGAAGAATGCCAGTCAAATCCAAGAACACAACCAAAGGCTTGAAACCAGTAAGGGTTGCTTATTCTTTCAAAGAATTCTTTATTACCGTATTCTTCTACTATTAACTCAACGATATTGCCTGATAAATCAACCATTTTCTTAAATAACCAATTAGGACATTTTCCAGTGTGTAGAGGTAAATCAGTAATGTTTTTTACTAACATTTTTATTTCCTTATTTGAAATTTTTTCTTTATTAGGAAAAAACTTTCTTTAATATTTTCATCAAAATTTTCTAAAAAAAGTTTTAAAACTAAATTCTCATATTTCTTTAAAACACTATTACTTGCTTTAACCAACTTATCAGCCATAATTAAACTTTTTGGATAACCTTTTTTTCCTTTTTTACAATCATTTATTAAACTTTTTATAATTCTCTCCTCCTCAGCTTCTATAGGAATTTCTAGATGGTAATAAGAAAAAGGGCTGTAAGAATAGATAAAATGCTTAGTATCAACTAAAAATTTATCTTCATAGTATTTTCTCAATAAATCTTCATTTATTTCAATTAATAAGGTTTTGTCTTTTCTATTTTGTTTTTCAATCTTAATTAGAAAACTATTCAGAGAAAAATCTCTTAAGATTTTAGATTTTTTTGCTAAACTGAAAATATTTTCTTTTTTAACTTTGCTTAAAAATACTTCTTTCAAATCAAATAAATCTGGTAAATAAAATAAACCATCTCTAACAACTAAGGATTTCTTTGAATATTTTATTAAGTAAGCTAATTCCAACAAATTTCTGACTTTTAAAGAAAAACTATTTTCTTCTTCTATTTGTTCATTGTTGTAATCTTTTTCACCAATTAATTTTAGAATTTTATTACTACTTCCAAAAATTTCTAACTCTTCTATTTGTTTAATTTGTTTTCTTTTTAGTTCCAAAGAACATTTGTCAAACAAAATAAACTCTTTTTTGTCAATAAAAGAATCATTAAAGGCAATTACGCTGACATAACTAACTCCAAAAGATTGTAACAGAAAATTATCAAAAAAGTTGTTTCCACCATCAATTGCTATTAGATAATTATCTTCTTCAAAAGAATTATTAAAATATTTAACCTCAAATTGTTTATTTAAGCTTAATAACTCTTTAATTAAATCTTTAATTAAATCTTGATTTTTGTTTATATTATCTAACATTTTAGTCTCTTTGTCAGCACCGAGTCATTTCATCATTAATTCAGTTGAGCTAGGTTTCATCACTTTTAATTTTACTTTTTTAAATTTATTTAGTAATCAAAATAAAACATCAAATTTAGTTTTATCTAGCTAAAACTTTTTTAATTCTTTCAGGATTTCTTTCTTTTTTAAAAATTCTAGAACCGCATTTTAGACATTGAATTTTTCTTTCTAGAACTTTTCTTTTAATTCTTTCTCCACAGAATAAACAAACATATTCAATTTCCTTACCTTTATCTAAATCTTCCATAAAAGAAAACTCAAAAAAATTTTATAAAGTTTGATTACTAAAAGGGTAGTGGGCATAAAAGAAAAAAATGAAAAAATTTTAAACCCAAAAATACCAAAAAAAATTATAGAAAAAGATGTAAAAGGTAAATGTTTAAATTGTAGTGGTGAAAATTTGATTTATAGAGAAGTCCTTTATGATGTTCCTAATTTTGGAAAATATTTGCTATTTAGCTTTGAATGTAAAAAATGTGGTTTTATTTTTAAAGATTATTTTCCAATTGAAGAAAAAGGAAATAAAGAATTTAAGGTTGTTCTAAAAGATGAAAAGGCGTTAAACAGTTTAATTGTTAGAGGAGAAGATTGTTATATTTATTTTGACAATATTGGCTTAGAGATTAAACCTATTGAAGGAGAGTCTTTTTTAACAACTTTTGAAGGTTTAATTGATAGAATAGAAAGGGCTGTTAAGATAATGGGTGATGAAAAGGTAATTAAAAAACTTGAAGAACTTAAAAAAGTCAAAGAACCTTTAATTTTTAGATTCAAAGATAAAAGAGGTTTAAGTAAAGTTATTGAAAGAAAAGGAGATATTGAGATTATTGA
>CAZGMV010000057.1:0-4396 GCA_964526875.1 Candidatus Woesearchaeota archaeon
AAAAGCCGCGGCCGGGATTTGAACCCGGGTTTTGGGATTACGAGTCCCAAGTTCTACCGCTAAACTACCGCGGCTTTTTTTAGCTAAAGGAAAAAAAAGAATTTATAAAAATTTATTTGATTATTTAATAACAAAATTTTAAAAATTAGAATTTTTTAATTTTTTAATGCAATTAGTGTATAACTTATTTAACGAAAAAGTTTCTTTGAACACTAATGAAAAAGCAATTTATTTGCCTTTAGGAAAAGCATACTTTGTCTTTTCCCAAAATAAAAGCTCAAAATATTTTGGTTTAAACTTTTGGGATAAAAAATTTTTAGATTTTAATTTTTCATTTCCTGAAATTAAGAAAATAGAATTAAAGGAGAACTCTTTTATTATCAACGATCAAATAAAATTAATTTTTGAAAATAACAAATTAAAAATTAATAAACCAATTAAAATTTTTCTAGATACTAGATATTTGTACGATTTTAATCCTTTCAATAGGAAAATAGAAGTTCTTAGGGTTAATGACAATAAATATACAATTAAAACAAATTTAAGAGATTTAAGTTTTAATGGTAATTTAAAATTAAAAAAGGAATGGAAACCTTTTAACTTTTCTTTAGATGAGAGGAGAAAAGATGGAAAAGAGTGGTGGTTGTTTTATTTAGGAGATTTTAAAGGAATCATTGAATTTCCTTTTGAGTTTAAAAATAAAAAAGAGGAGTATTCAAAAAAAGAGAACTTAATAAATGAAATATTAAAAAAAGCAACCAATAAATACCTAAAATTATCCTTTAAATTAGCTTTTAGGAATTTAATGGATAAAGAAGTTGGGAGACCTTGGTTTTTTCAGGATTGGAAAAGAGATTATTTGATTTCTTTAAATGCTTTTTATTATTTAGATGAAATCTCTTTCATTAAAGAAAAAATTTTCTATTATGTTTCTTTGTTGAAAAGGTATATGAAAAACAACAAATTGTTCCATATTGATGAACTTGGTTTACTAATAAAAAAAATAAAAGATTTCTGGTTTTTATTTAATGAAGAAGAAAAAGAATATTTAATAAAGAACCTTTTACTTTTACATTATACAGCTCCTATTTACAATGAAAAGGGAGAAACTTGGATGGATTCTATTAATAGAGAGGGCTTTTCAATTGAGGTTCAAGCATTATTCTATGAAGGCTTTTCCTTGCTGGAAAAATATGACAAAGAATTTAGCTATTTAAAGAAAAAAATTGAAGAAACTGTAAAACACATAATTTTTCATGGTTATATATTAGATGGTCTAGAGAGATTTGAAATAAGACCTAATTTTATTTTAGCCTATTATTTTAGCCCAGAATTAGCTAAAAAATTGGAATTTGATAAATATTTTGACAAAAGCTTTAACCAATTATGGCTTGAATGGGGAGGTGTAAGTAGTTTAAGCACTTGTAATCCATTATTTTATGAAGAACATACTGGAATCGATTCAAAAAGTTACCATAGTGGGGATAGTTGGTATTTCCTAAATAATATAACGGGAATTATTTTAATTGATAAATATTTAAAAGAAAAAAACAAAAAAAGAAAAAAGGATTTGGAAGAAAAGATAATTAGGTTATTAGATAGTGCTCTAAGAGATATTTTACTTCTTTTTATTCCTTCAGGCCATTCAGAAATAAGTAGTGCTAAAAAACAAGAATCTTTTGGTTGTTTTGATCAATTATGGAGCAATGCTACTTTTATCGAATTTGTAATTAAGTATTTAAATTATTTTTCCTAAAAAATAAAAATTAAATGGTTTTTTATTTTTTAAACTTAGCGATTTTTTGGATTAATTCAACATGACCCATAAAAACTTGTCTACAGCAATATCTTTCTAAACCTAAATCATTTAAAATTTCTTTTATTTCTTCACCTTTTTCTTTTCTTTTTAAGAATTCTTCATAAAGATGTGCTATTGGTTTTCCACAACTAAAACATCTTATAGGAACAATCATAGAAAAAGCTTAAATAAAAATTTATAAAACTAATCTATATAAAAATAGAAAATAAAATACAAAAACTTATTAATTTAAAAAGTTGCCTAAATTCTTTTGACTTCTCTTTCATTTAATAATAATACATTTTTTCCAATTTCATAACCTTCCTCTTCAGCTAACATTGCTAGAGCACTTCTTCTTTGGTAATCTTGATGACCTGGGATAATATATTCAGGGTTTAATAAATTAATCATTTTTCTAACTTCTTCTCTATAAGCGTGCCCACTTACATGCACGTCTTTGATTATTCTCGCTCCTTTTTTCCTTAGTTTTTGTTCTAATAGAGCTCTTAATGATCTATTAACCTCAGCAGGAATTACTGTATTTGAAAAAATAATTACATCATTTTTTTCAATTTTAAAATGTTCATAAAAATCGTTAGCAAACCTATCTAATAAAGAACCTGGCTCTCCTTGGTTACCTGTTACTATTAAAGCATGTTTGCTTCTATCTATTTCTTTTAGAACTTCTCTGACTTTATTTGGTGTATAATAGATAGGAGCATTAATTCTTGTTATTCCTTTGTCATTAGCAGTTTTTACATATTTTTCCATACTTCTTCCTAAAATTATTGGTTCTTTTCCTGCTTTCCTTAATGCTTCTACCATTGCTTCAATTCTTTCTATGTGAGAAGAATAAGTTGTTAAAATTAAAAAACTGTCCTTTTCTTGCTCAATTACATTCTCTAACATTAATTTAGCTGTTCTTTCACTTGGACAATAACCGTAGTGATCAACATACAAACTTTCAACAATCATTACTTTAACTCCTTCTTGCCCTAGCTCTTTAAATCTTTTAACATTAATTCTTCCAAATCTTGAAAACTTGTCAAATTTAAAATCTTGTAAATAAACTACTCTACCTTCTTTAGTATTTAGTACTATTGAAGTTGCTTGTGGTGTAGAGTGGTTTACTTTTACAAATTCAACTTCTTCAAAACTAGAATTTTCTCTTACTTTAATTAATTTATTCTTTGATCTTTCATTTCTATCCCTAAAAAGCTTTTTTAATACTTCGATTGTAAAGTGCGTTCCTAAAATTGGAGCGTTATATTGTCTCTCTAGTAAAGGAACCGCTCCTATATGGTCGTAGTGTGCATGACCAATTAAAATTTTAGTTACTTTTTCTTTTGGAACAATTGAATCATCAGGAACTATTTCTCTTCTAATTGCTTCTTCTCTTGTCATCAAGTTTAAAGGTTTGTCTTTATGGAATAAAGCCATCTCTACGTCAATTCCCATATCTAGAACATAACCTTTCTGGCTTTTTTCATCCTCTACATAAAATAGATTTCCCTCTACTTTATTGAAACCGCTTACTGGTATTAATTTCATTTAACCCACCTCTTTTTATTTTTAGATTGTTTTTGTATCGTTTTTAAGCATTAGTCGTTGATCAAATTAAGACCATAAGGATTTTCTTTATTAAATTAAGTGCATGAAGGCTAAAAGATGTTTAAAAAATATTAGAAAAGCGCCGGGACAGGGATTCGAACCCTGGCGGGCGTGAGCCCATGGGATCTCAAGTCCCACGCCATACCAACTAGGCGATCCCGGCTTTAATGTTAGAGTATTCTAAAAGACAGATTAATTATACTTTATAAAAAAGACCGTAAAATTTATGAAGTTATTAAAAAAATAAAGATTTAATAACTTATTATGCAATAGTTTCAATGAATGAGACTAAATTCCAAATACTAATTCTTGAAAATTGGTCTAAATTAGGTTCTTCATTTAGTTCTTCAAATAAGGAGATAATTCTCTGTAGTCTAATGTCTAAAGGGTCGTCATTTTTTGATAAAATAATTAAAGCTTCTCTTGCTTTTTCTTTTACAATTCTTGCAATATCTTCTTCATCAATTAAATTTTTTAGAAGAGTTATTAATTTTTCAACATCCTCATTTTCAGCATCTATTTTAATATCAGAATAAATAACAGGTTCTACTTCTTTCTCTAAGATTATTTTTCTTTTTTTTGCCATGTTCCCACCTTTTAAGAAATTAGTTTAGTCTACGAAAGTAAATATTTATTTTTTACATTTTTTAATTTAAATCCCTTTCAAAGTTTTATGAGAAGATTTATAAATTATTTTGTTATTTGTCTAATACCCCTGGAAGGGTATGGGTGGTTGTAGAGGTCAGGCCCGGAAGGGAGCAGCCTCGGCCATCCATACTCTTGCCAGGGTTTTTAATTTATAAATTTTTAATAAATTTTCAGTTAAAGGGGAGGTTCCCTAGCCTGGTCAATGGGGTGGGACTTAGGATCCCATGGCTAAGCCTTCCCGGGTTCAAATCCCGGCCTCCCCACACTGCAGGGGTCGCCAAGTGGTAAGGCGTGGGACTGCAGATCCCACATTCGCGGGTTCGAATCCCGCCCCCTGCT
>CAZGMV010000058.1:0-4343 GCA_964526875.1 Candidatus Woesearchaeota archaeon
ACTCCAATACCATCAACTAAATCCCCGCTTATTAACACATAACCTATTTTTCCATGTAATTTATTATTTTTTCCATTTAACCATTCAATTAACTTGTTAAATTTTTTTTCTAAAAAAAGTTTTGATCCGACATGCACATCACTTAAAGCTATAGCATAAACATCTTCTTTAATCTCGGAATCTTCTAACCATTTAACATGATTATTTGCTATATCTGGATAAATAACATTTTCTGCATAAAAAGTTTTACCTTTTAGTTTTCCCTGAAAAGCAACTACATCATCTGGAACCAAATTTAGAGCAGTTTCCTTTATCTGAGGATTTTTGTTTAAATCAACAATAACTCTAACTGCTCCACTTAAATCCTCAACTATCAAATCAAACTTGTCGTTATTAAAATTTAATTCTCTTACAATCCCAATAATTGTTTCAGTAGTTCTTCCTGTTAAGTTGTTTATACTAACTAAGTTATTATTTACATCCGTCCTTTTCATTAACAATGATTGGATTTCTTTATATTTATTCCTAAAAAATGTTAAGAAATCTGCTAATTCAACTTTTTTAGGTTTTGTTTCATAACTTTTCAAGATTTTAACATCATTTTCAACCCATTCAACTTTATTTGTTGAATAATTTACTAAAATTTTCACTTTTTTTTTAATTTTTTCTATAGCATTTTCTTCTTTATTCTCTTCTTTTTTAGATGTCTCATTTTCATTTACTTTACTTGCTTCTTTTTTTTTTGATTCCTTTAAATTACCTAAAATACCTTTTTCACTGTCTTTCTCATCTACTTCTTTTTTTTTATTTTTAACTTCATCTTCAATTAAAGATTTAAAAGTTGAAATAAGATTATTATTAACTTTAATTTTCTCAAAAGTTGAAGAAGCATTTAAAATTATTTCTTTTTCTTCTTTATTTTCTTCTTTTTTGATATTGTCTTTATTAACTTCAGAAATTGTAAAGTTTAACTTATCTTCAAAATTTAACTTTTTTAGTTTTAGAAAATTAATATAATCGTCAATAATTTTTTGATCTAAGAAACTTTTTAGTAAAATAAAATAAATTTTGTCATTTCTCTTTTTTTCTAGGTAGACTCTCAATCTATCGATTTCATACCAATTAATATTACTTTCTTGTTTTTTTAAAATATTTAACTTTATATAATCTATAGTTGGCGTTTCTCCATCAAGTTTTAATGTTTTTGAAATAGAAATAATATTTTTTATCTCCTCAATATCTATTTTTCCTTGATATATTAATTCTAATAATTCAGCAGAAGGAAGATAACCATAGGAGTGAAAAATATTAAGCGATTCTTTTAATTTTTTTCTCACAAAAAAAAGTTAATAAAAAATTTATAAAGTTGGAAAATTGATTTTTATAAAGGAAACTCAAGTAAAAAAAATAAAGACTTAAAACATAATAATAAAAAATAAGCCTAAATAATGTACTATTATTACTAAAGTTAGTAAAATATATCTTATATGTCTTTTTTTCTCATAAATTTTCATTAATAATGGAAAAGAAACTGATAAATTAAAAGAAAGGAAAAAGTAAAAAGTCCATATTAAAAATACCATATCTAATTCTTTGAAAATTAACTTAACTAAGTAGGGAATAAAAATTGAAAGGAAAGAAAGCAATAAAATTATAACAATTAACTCTCCAAAAGAACCTTCTTTTTTATTTGTTATTTTTTCTAAAGTAGTTACTTTTTTTAGCATATAACTTGAGCTTTTTACTTCTCCACTCTTTAGAACGACAGCTAAATTAAGAAAATTTTGCATTTTATACTTCTCATAAAGCTCATAAAGTGTTGCTATTAAACCTTTAAATCTAGATTTGTTTTTTAGTTCTTTCAAAACTTGTCTAAATTCTTTATTATATCTTCTTTCATCAGCAGAATATACGGTTTGTATTGGATTTAAGATTTGTTCTTTAATACTAACTAAAACATAAGTTGTAAAAGTGTACAAATCCTTTTCAATTTTGTAAAGTTTATAATAATAATAAGCTAAACCAATTAAAATAGAGATAGCAATTATCGCAGGATAACCAAGTAAGTCATAATATTTCAAAACTTCTTGAAAATTAGTAGGCACTAAATAAAAGAAAAAATAAAGTTTTTAAATCTTAATTCACTTTTATTTAGTAATTAAATAATTTTTAAAATAAAAAAGTATTTTCTAAAAATTGGCTGAAAAAAATTTAGATACTTATTTTAAAAATTTAGAAGAAGAGATTAAGTTAAAAGTTGAGGAAAGTTTGAAAGAAAAAGAGTATTTTACTAAAGATTATAGAGAATTCATAAGAGAACATAAAAGCAAGCAACAAATTTTCTATGAGAAGTTGATTAATAAATTAGCTTTAATTGAGTTAAAAATCAATGAAACGCAATTAAAAGAGTTAAAAAAAATTTTAGAAGTTGATTTACTTTATATAGATCCTAAAAAAGTATATTCAGCTTCTTTAACTCTACTTTTTCTTTTTCTGTTTTTAGGAGGTATTGTTTACTTAATCAATTTGTTGTTCTTTAATAATTTATATATTTCTTTATTTTCTTATTTTTTAATAGCTCTTTCTTTGATTTCCTATTATGGAATTCATATTTATCCAAGAATTCTTTATGAGAAAAAAAGAATCCTTTCTTCACAACAAACTGTTAAAGCTGTATTATTTGTTGTAATGTACATGAGAAATAGTCCTAACTTAGAAAATGCTATTAAATTTGCTGCTAAGTATTTAGATTACCCTTTAAATACTGATTTTAAAAAAATTCTTTGGGATTTTGAGACAAAGCAATATAGCACTTTTAAAGAGGCTTTGGATAATTATTTAGAAAGATGGAAAGATTGGGATTACTCTTTTGTAGAAGCTTTTTCTTTAATTTATAATTCACTACAAGAAGGAAATGAAGAAAAAAGAGAAAAGATCTTAGATAAAGCTCTTGAAATTGTTCTAGCTTCTAATTTTGAAAGAATGATTAAATACGTCCACAACTTGAAGAATCCAATAACTGCAATTTATATGCTAGGAGTTATTTTGCCAGTTCTTGGTTTAGTAATCATGGCAATTGCTGGGGCTTTGATGAGTATCCATCCAGTTTATTACTTTATCATTTATGATTTCATTTTGCCTATTTTTGTTTATTATATGAGTTATAAAGTGTTAATTAAAAGACCTGGCTTGGGCTTTAATACAAATTATGAAAAATTTATTCCTGAATTAAAGAAAGAAAGTGAATTTGCTAATATTAAAGGATTTAAGATAAAAACCATTTATTTAGCTATTCTAGTTTTTTTCTTTTTGTTTTCAATGGGTTTTATTTTGATGAAAAGTAATAATTTTTTGAATCCTAAAACTAATGGTGAGATTATTCTTTCTTTTATAGGGTCTGTTCTAATTACTGCATCTCTTTTCTTTTCATTTTTTGTATATTATTCAATTAAGTATTTTCCTTTCATTAAAGTTAGAGATAGAATTAAAAAAATGGAAGAAGAATTTTATGTTACTCTTTATCAATTAGCCATTTTGTTAGATGAGAATTTACCTTTTGAAGTAGCTATCAAAAAATTAGTCAATATTTCAAAAAACGAAGTTACTCAAAAATTCTTTGAATTGGTTGAAAAAGAGTTAATGCTTGGAAGTGATTTAAGGAATGCCATGAAAACGGCTTTAAAAGAATTACCTTCTTCTTTAATTCTTTCCTCTATTGAGTTGATTTTAGAAGCAATTAAAAAAAGTCCTCAAACAGCTGCTACTGTGACCAAGACATTAAGTAATTATTTAGATTCTATAAAAAAGGTTACTAATAGACTAGTTGATTTATTAGCAGAGATTCTTTCTTCAATAAAAATGCAAGTAGGATTTATGGCACCTTTTATTGCTGCTATTGTTGTTTCTTTGCAAGCTATGACAATTTCAATTTTAACAGGTCTTTCACGTGTGTTCGAGGGGATAAATAGTGAAAATGTAAATGGTGTAGGTTTTGGTAGTGTAGGATTATTGGATGCCATAACTAATATGTTAAATCAAGGGACTCCTACTTCTATATTCCAGTTAGTAGTTGGAATTTATATTTTTGAATTAACTTTTATCCTAACTTTTCTTTATTCAGTAATTAAAGAAGGATTTGATGAGATTAAGGAGAAATATGAGTTATCAAATAATTTATTAAAAGCAGGTTTGATTTATACTCTTTTGGTCACAATAATGACTATTATTTTAATCTTAATAGGAAGGACAATTATTGATATTGGGTATAGTTAGTTCTACAACCGATGTGTCGGTTGACACACAAACTAACTCGCTTGATCCGGTAGTGGCTAGACGCCCCTTAC
>CAZGMV010000059.1:0-2001 GCA_964526875.1 Candidatus Woesearchaeota archaeon
GTTGAGTTTTCCCTTCTTAAAAGGGTCGCTATACAAGGAATTAAAAGGGTTTCCATTTGTAAAGATAGCTTACTATCCTTGATTAGTTCCTGAAAAACTCTTGCTAATTCCTGGCTTACTAAGTCAATGGTTTCTTCTGACTTATCCTTAATATCAAACGGGTTTAAAACGGGTTTTTTGTTTTTACATAAAAACGGATCGAAATAAACAATCTTAAGGGGTGGATTTTCTGCTTCTTTTAGGATGTATCGGTTTTCCTGCCAAACATAAACTTGATGGGCTAAATCTCCGTGGGGGTCTATTATAAAAATACTTTTTCTCGGATTTATTCTCTCCAATAGGAAATTTTTAAACAACCTAAAAAACGGTATCCTTCGGTAAAGCAGTTGATAAATTAAAAATTTCAATAGTTCTGATTTTCCGCTTCCTGTCATTCCTGTAATGTATGCGTGGCGTTCAAAATCTTTTTCGGAAAAGAATAGCGGGTGTATAGTCTTTAATATCTTTTCAATCACTTTTTTGTTGCCATAATCTTTTAAAAATTCAAAATAACCTTTAGGGTCGGGTGTGTATCTGGTAGTTATTCCGATAATAGTTCCTTCATCAAGTCCTAATCTTTCATAAATAGGCTTCCAAAGTGGATGATGGCTTATATCAGAAAATTTATCTATTCCTTCTCTATCTTTTCGTGGTCTTAACTTAAAAAGGTCTAAAAATTCCTCATAGGTTAAAAGTCTCAAATACATCAATTTACGGTAATTCTCACTACTTTTAAACTCTCTTTCTAATTCTTCCCTAATCTCAAAATCTACTTCCTGGCTAATAAGTTCATCAATTTGTGATATTGTTTCATCTACCAAGGATTGAAAAACTTCAATAATCTTTAAAGCAAGTTCCAAGTTTCCTTCGACTAAAAGGTCTCCCACACAGACTAACTCTTTTTCATAGAAAAATAGATAATCGTTAGAATTTCCATTATCCCTTGGCGGTGCTGGTATATTGTAAAAATCCCTGATAATCCTATAACGGGTTTTACTATAAAACTCAGTTTCTCCAGTATTCAACTTAGTAAAACTCCAGAACTAATTATTTGAATTATTATTCTAATAATTATTTAACTACAATCAAGGCGGTTTAAAACTTGAAATATAATCTTTTAAACCTTCTGATTTTCCATTCAAAAAGACTTTAGCTTTTCCTTCCGCTCCTCGTTCGCTTTCGCTCACTCGTCGCTCCAGTCAAAGCTCCAGTCTGAATTTTGATGGGGTGCGGGGCTGGGTGGTGGATTGAGTGGTGAAGTGTTGGAAGATGGAAATAATCTCTCTCGTCCATTCTGAGGCTCTCTGATGGATTTTTAGACTAAGGATAAGGTTATATACTTTGATTAAAGATTTCGGCTAAAATTCGACAAATATATCAATCCTGTGGGGTAGATAAAATGAATTCCGATAATGGAAGCTTTTTCCTTGAAGCTATCAAGTCAATATTTAATTTCATCTGGCAACTTCTAAAGGATGGAATTACAAACTTTTTAAATACTTTTCAAAATTACAATCTGATTGACTTTTTAGGATATTTTTACATCGGCTACATTCTTGGCGTCCTACTTGGAAAAATTTTCGGTCTTTTAGGTGGTAGATATGGCTGGGGTTATCTTATTTTTGCTTTCTTTTACTACATCATTTTTGTTGATTGCTTTATAGTTAGTAAACATCCAATTGCTTTTGGAATAGGAACATCATTCACAATATTAACCATAATGAACATACTACAAAAACCTTACGGGATAAACTACAAGGAAGTGGCTTTAATCTTCCCGATGTTTAAATATTTCGGTCTTACTCCTGAGATTAAAATTCCAACTTTGAAATCAAAACAAGAACCAGACTATAATCAACAAAAACTTAATGAATTTTTTGACAAAATAGATACTTGGAATAGAGAATTTGAAATAAAAGAACAAAGAAAAAGAGAGAAAAAAGAAAAGATTGAAAATAAAAT
>CAZGMV010000059.1:2101-4150 GCA_964526875.1 Candidatus Woesearchaeota archaeon
AAAAGCTCCTGTTCCTTCTCTGGTCTTATAAGTTGACTATTAAGCTTTTTCCTCACTTCTCCTAAAATTTCCTTTTTCTCCTTTTCTCAAAGTTGATTAAACAAGTAATCGGTTATTTTCTCCTCAATCATTTCCTTTAAGTTTTTATCCTCTAAATCAAAAGTTATTAAAATATCAGATGGCACTTTTAATTCTTTTAATCTCTCTTCAACCTTCAATAAATAAATCAAATTCTTTACTCTCTGTTCCCTATATTTTTCCTTTAATTGCTTTAATTTATTAAAGTCAAAGTTTTTATCTCTCAAAAAGTCTAAAATATTCTTAAAAGATGGTTCTAATCCCTTGACTTTCTCAATCAAATATTTAACAAATAGATTTTGTATAATCAAACTATCAAAACCTTTTCTTAAAAACTCCTCTGTAATCAATTTGTTTTTCCTTATAACCTCAGCAATAAAGGAATTTTTAAGCTGTCCTCTCTCTTCTTTTTCTAAAATTTGAAATTTGCTTAATACTTCAACTCTCAAGGCGTCCAAATATGCTTTATTTAATGCCTTCAATTCCTCTTCAAGTTTATCTCTAAGTTTTTCCTGTTCCTCTTTTTCCTGCTGTTCCTTTTGTTTTTTCTCTTCATAAGGGCTTGGCTTTAAATAGTTTTCTTTAAGTCCAGCAAGGAAAAAGGCGGTTAGATTATCAATCTTGCCTTCCTCATACTTTTTCAAGGTTAGATTAAAAATTTCCTCAATGTATTTTTCATCATAGCTATTAAAAATCTTTTTCAGTTTATCATCCGTCAAATTGGTGTATTCCTTAATCTTGTTTAAAAGCTCCTCATTCTGGACTTTTAAAATTGGCTTTTCTTCAATAACTTTTATTTCTGGTTTAACATTCTCTTTAATTTCAATTCTTTCTTCTTTGAAATTTGGATTTTTGTGTATATAAAAAACTATTTCCTCAATTTTTCTTCCTTTCTTTTTCTCTTCAAATTCAAAATAAATATCAGCTTTTTCCTTAAGTTCTTTATAAGCTTTAAAAATCACTCTCCTTTTAAAATCATAATATTTTTTGTATTCCTTATCACTTATCCCTAAAAATGCTCTCAATTCTTTAACACTAATACTCCTTGTTCCTAATTTTTCATACTGTTTGAGTAGCTCATAAATCCTGATAGAATAAGCACTATCAAATTTTACTGCTATTTGTAAAGAATAAGCTGTAAATTTTTCTTTAAGTTTTAAAAGAAAAGGTTTTAATTTAGGGTCAAAACATAACTCAATTATTCCCTCTTTAAAATGATATTCAGCAGAAGATAACCAGTTAATTTGTAAAAGAGTTTTTCTTTGTAAATCCCAAATTTTCAAAACTCTTGTCATTAATTTTTCAGTTAATTTCCTCAAATATGTGTAATTTGTATCATCTTCAAAACCTAAATATTTATGTAAATCAACAATCCTAAATCTAACTGGTTTAAAATCCTCATCATCGGGCTTTATGGTTGAAGCTAAAAGTAAAATCAACTTTTGTTCATTCAAAGATAACTTATATTTTGCCTCAATAAGATTATTTGATTTAAAAACTTTAAGATTTTTTCGGTCTTTATCCTCTACAAATTCCCTGAAATCTGATTTTTTAGTTTCTACCTTCATTTTATTCCTCCATTAAAATCTAAAACAAAAATGATTATAACAAAAACTACCAAAAAATCAATAAGTAGCTTTAACACATTAAAAAAGTAGCTTTTAACATTAAAAAAGTAGCTTTAACACATTAAAAAAGTAGCTTTTAAACATCAAAACCCTAAGTAAGACTTAGGTTTCAGCGTGGCTAAAATATATAATAAAAATAAATAAAAATATATATAAAATAGCGACACTATATAAAATAAAAAGCCGCCGCTTTTTTAAAAAATTTTTTAATTTTTATATTATTTTTTTATAATGTCAAGATAAAAGTTGAAAAATAAGGTTTAAAGCAAGATTATAGAAATGGCTTCTAACCTAAAAGCTTCGCTTTTTATAAAAAAATAAACCGCCAAAATGCGTGATTTAG
>CAZGMV010000060.1:0-4096 GCA_964526875.1 Candidatus Woesearchaeota archaeon
TTTTTTCCTCGGTAATTTAGTTCTTTTTATTTCTATTTTTAGGTCTTTAACTACAACATCAATTTCATAGCTATTTTTGTAATAATAAACCTCATTATATTTCCTATAAACATGCTCTTGAACAACCCATTCTAACAAGACTTCTTCTTTTAGATCACTATTAGTCCAAAAAGCAATAGAATGTGCCAAAAAAGGATCTACAAAAAAGTATTTTCTTTCTTTTCTTAAATTAACTTTTTTGTCTAAACCAATAAATAATGATTGTCTTATTAAAAACAAATTTTGAAACACTTCTAAATAATCTTTTACAGTATTTACTGATAATGATAGTTCACTAGCTATTGAATTAAAGCTAGCAGGATTTGGAGCTATTTTTAACAAAATTTTAAATATTTCCTTTGCGATTTGTGTTGATCTTTCAATTCTCATTAAATCAGCTTTAATTATTGAGACATAATCTTTATAATCAACTTCTTTATTCAAAAAAGATAAAAAGCCACCAGTTTTTAAATAATCTTTAAATACTTCTTTGGCAAGCTCTTTATGGAATTCATTATGGAATAAAAAATAATAATCCTTAAAATTTAAAGGATAAATAAAAATCTTCTTTCCTTTGCCCATCCTTCCAGCAAAAGTTTCAAAATATTGATTCAGTAAAATAGAAGTTGAAGATAACAAAGTAACAACATCTTTTTCAAAGTATTTTCTATCAATAAAGAATTTTATTGCTTTCCACCAATCTTTAACCAAAGTTATTTCATCTAAAAAAATGAAAGAAGTTTTTATTTTCTTTTCTTTTGCTAGTCTTTTATATTCTTTTATTATTTCAATCAATTCTTTGTAATCTTCTAAAACATCACAACTGAAGTAAAAAATAGAATAAGGGTTTCTATTCTTTAGCAATTCTCTAATTAAAATCTTTATTCCCAAAGTTTTACCAATTCTTCTAGGACCTAACAAAAAGTTTAAGCTAAAAGGAGCTAAAGAAATATCTTTAATCCAATTAGGAACTATCTTATGCTTTAATTTTTTATAATATTCCAAATCCTTGTCTATTTCATTAATCCACCAAGGATTAAGCTCAAACAACATTTTCATTTATAGTGAAAAAATATTTATAAATAATTTTCAGTTGAAGTGAAAATAAAATTAAACACCCCACATAGGATTTTCTTTCCTCTTTATTTCAGCAATTTCTTTTAAAACTTCAATTTCGTCTTTGCTTAAATACCTTTTCAATTTTTTATATTGTTTAAACTCTTCCTCATTTATTGCCGTATAAACTACATCTTCCTCTTTCAATTGCCTACCAATCATTACTCCTTCAATTGAAACAGCTACTTGATCCCCTTTCTTAGCTAAAGAAACATTTTCTTTATTCTTTTGAATTCCCTTTAACCTACCAATTTGTTTTCCATCATTTCTCATTATAGGAGAATTGCTCCTTATTTTTCCAGCTAAAACCTCAACTCCGACAATTGCAGGATTAGATTGCCTAAATACATAACCTTTCAAGATTTTAAACTTTCCTGGTGGTGTCAAAGTTTCTAAAATCTTTTTTTCTTTTTCTTTAATGATATTTTGAATTTCTTCTTCAACTTTATCAATTAAGGAGTAAATTACTGAATCTCTAATAATTTTAACACCTTCTTCTTTAACCTCTTCAGGAACTTTAACATTAAAAGCTGCGATTATTCTATGTTCTTCTAAAGAGTTTGATTTAACATCCACTACATCTTTTCTTGTAACATCCCCAATATCAGCCCTTTTAACAGGAATTCCTTTATTTTTGAACATATTAATTAAAGCTTCTAAAACTCCTAAAGTATCTGCTTTTACAATTATTCCTTCTTTATCAAACTCAAAGTCCAACTCAATTTCTTGTTTTAAGAATTCCTCAGCATTTTCTAACCTAGCACTTACGACAGGAGATCCAGCAATAGCCCCTTCCAAATCAGGAGCAGCAATTTTTACTCCACTAGCAGCAACAACTTCCTTTACATGTTGAAACTTTGCTTTCTCATCCCTTATTTCGCTCAAAGGTTTTAATTTTAATAAAGCCCTTATTTTTGTTTTTTTAACATATCCGTCTTTTGTTAAAAACATTATTTCTTCATTTTGCTTTAGAGTTCCATCATAAATAATTACATCTAAAGTCTTTCCTAAACCTTTAACTTCTTTCACTTCTAAAATAACACCTTTAGCTGGCAAATTTTCATCAATTTCAATTTTTTTTCCTAAGTATTTTTGTACTAAACCAATAATTAAAACTAACAATTCAGGAATTCCCTCTCCAGTGATAGCAGAAATAGGAACAATAGCCAATTGCCTAGTAAAGTCTTCTACTCTATCAAATCTTTCAGCATTAAAACCTAATTTGTATAATTCATCTATCAATTTATAAGTTTGACCTTCTAAGTATTCCAAAGCTTTATAATCTTGTTTTTCAGGATTTAAAGATTCAAATAATCTCCCAAAACTTTTCCAACCAGGGATTAAATCAATTTTGTTTAGTGCAATTATAAAAGGAGTTTTTGAATTTTTCAAAATCTCAATAGCTTCCTTTGTTTGAGGTTTGATTAACTCATTAACATCAATAACTAAAATAGCAAAATCTGCTATTGAGCCTCCTCTTTTCCTTAGATTACTAAATGCCTCATGTCCAGGAGTATCTATAAATAAAACACCAGGTATTTTTAAATCTACTTTAAAAATATTTAATAAATCCCCTGCATTCTTTTTAATAACATGCGAAGGTACTTCAGTAGCTCCTATGTGTTGGGTAATCCTTCCAGCTTCTTTTTCAGCAATGGCAGTTTTCCTTATTTTGTCTAATAAGCTTGTTTTTCCATGATCCACGTGGCCAAGAACAGCAATAATAGGTTGCCTTAATTTTGCCATAAGAAAAAAAATGAGAAAAATTTATTAATAATCTTTTGAAGCAAAAATTAAAATTTGATTAGAATTCTCATTTAAAATTTCAATATAACCAAAATATTTTCTTAACAATTTTAATACATAAATCCTCTCATAAAAAAATTGTTCCATTTTAGCTTTAGCTATACCATTGTAAACAATTTTTTCAATTTTTACCCAATCTTTATTTAATTCAAGCACTTTGTTTTTCTCTTTAATTTTTCTTCCGTTAAAATAATAAACCAAAGTTTTTTCTTTTTTATTTCCATTAAAGTCGTCTAAATTCATTAATTTGTATTCAATAATAACGGACTCTTTATTTTCTAACATTTTTTCCAAATCCTTAGGAGAAAAGTGGCTAATAAAATTGTCCAAAAACAAAAAAAGACCTTTTTCTTCCTTAACTTCTAAGACATTCTTTAATTCAATTTCAGAAAGCAAATTTTCTTTGAACTTTAATAATTCCCATAAGGAAATCATTGTTTTATTAATTTCAAAACTTGAATAAGTTTTTTTATCTCTAAGGTATTTTTCTAATATACTGGCTAAGTTTTCCAAAAATTTAAGTTTCTTTTTAAGATCATCAAAATCGTATTCAAAAGTAAAATAAGGTTTCTTTAACAAGTCAAATATTTAACTAAATTAATTTTATAAAATCATGTGTTGTTTAGGAATATAAAACCTTCTATCATAAATTTATCCCACAGCCAAATCCAAACTGTCAATTTTCTTTAAGCAATTTTAATAAATATTTTTTAGCTTCAACACCTTCAATTAATTCATTTTCTTTAGTCACTAAAGTTAAATAATTGTCAAATATCTCAAAAAAATCAACTTTTTTCCCAATTTTTTTGAAAGATAAATATCTATTTATTCTAACAGAAATGTTATTAGCTTCTATATTTCCAGTTGATAAATAATATTCATAGGCAACTTCTGCGAGTTCTTTAAGTACTTTCTCAGCTTCTTTAGTGTTTAAAAGTTCTTTTAATTCCTTGTTAATAATTTCTATTAATCCTAACTAACATTCTATTCATCACTAATTAGTAGAAGCTACAATTTACAAATTTCTTCCATAAACTCTAACTTTATGGAAAAAATAAAAATAAAATAAACCAGTACAAACAGTTAATTAAGCAACTAATACCTGAAATTACTGAAAAGCAAATGAGGGAAAATC
>CAZGMV010000061.1:0-3914 GCA_964526875.1 Candidatus Woesearchaeota archaeon
CAATCTGAATATTAATGAATTTTTTAAAACTTTAAAAGAGGATCTTGAAAATTACTTAAAAAGAAAAGAAGAAAGAAAAACTTTTTCATACTATTCAATTCTAAATACATATATTACTTACCTCGTTTTTTTGATGTTGTTAGTTTTATTAATAAAAAAAGTAATTCCTTTTGGTCTACAAGATAAAAAAATGATTAATATTTATACTTCATATTTATCATTTCTAATTTTCGAAGAAGCATTTCTATCAGGTTTTATGGTAGGTCAGATTTCATTAAATAGTTTTTTAGAAGGTGTAGTACATTCTTTTAATCTAATAGGTATTAGTTATATTGTGCTAATGTTATTATGACTATTTATTTTTCAGTCTATATTTTTCCCAATAATTATCTATTATTCTTTTTACTGTCATAAAGTTTGGATCACTATACATCTCTTCTGGCAACCATATTCTAGCTTTTTCCTTGTCGTTTTGTTCCTTTTTAGTACTATTTTCTTCTATTAATAAGTGATAATAATAAGTGGTAATATCTTATTTTTTCTATTAACCAATTCATAGTTCCTTTTTCTAAAGATTCTATTGGGGAAAATAATATTGTAGAACTTTCAAAACCTCGATTTTTGTAAAGACTATTATCTTCTTTATTTGAAATTATTAAGTTACAATCTTTATGTTTTTTTAATTCATTTAATAATTTTACTAACAATAGTTCTTTATAGTATCCTTCTTTTTCTTTATCATAAGGTATTGAAATAATACCTAATCCTTCATCTAACATTCTTTTTATTAATTCTTCAATATTGCTTAAGGAAAAAACTTTTTTTCTTTTTTTTAATTTTTCTGGATACACATAAGCTTCAAATATTCTTGTTTTTAACTCACATTTATCTTCATTTTCATAAATAATTCCTTGCTTATATTTAATTTTATTGTCAGGTATTATTAATACATGAGTCTCTCCTCCTTCTATTCGATCGTATTCTTTACCTTCCTCACTTTTACAACCACATCTAAAAAATTCAAATACTTTAAGATAATAACATTCTAAACCTTTTCTTAGAACTTTTTCTATAACTTTCCAAGGTTCTGGTACTCTGTAAAGTAATGTTATTTCTTTTTTGGTTTTATTACTTATTACCACTGTTAAATGATAACCTAATAAAAAATTTATAAATTTTGTTTTAAGATCTGAAAGAATGGCTTCTAAAAAATTATCCAAAATCCATTATTCTATATTAGATCCTAAGAAAATAAGAGAAATTGCTGTTGTTAAAGTTGTATCTCCTGAATTATATGATAAAGACGGGTTTCCAGTTGATGGTGGATTGTTTGATACAAGAATGGGTGTAGTTGACCCTGGTTTAACCTGTAGAACTTGTGGTTTAAAATTTGATCAATGTTTAGGACATTTTGGTTATATTGAATTTGCTAGACCAATATTGCATCCTTTTTATGTCTCAAAAATAAATGATATTCTAAAAGCAGTTTGTAGTGAATGTGGAAAATTACTAATTAGTGAAGAGAAAATAAAAAAGATTAAAGAAGATTTGGAAAAAATACATGAAAGTAAAAGAGAAGCTTATTTAAAATTAGTTTTAGACAAGATTAAAAAAGTTAAAAAATGTCCTCATTGTGGAAGTGAAAAAAAACAAATTTCTTTTGAAAAACCCTACTTCTTTTACGAAATTGAAGTAATTAAAGAAAATGGGGAAGAAGTTGAGGTAAAAAATAGGTTAAATAACATACAAATAAGAGCTTTACTAGAAAAAATTCCAGATGAGCACTTATTTGTTTTTAATTTACAACCTGGAATTAGGCCTGAGTGGTTTGTTCTAACAAATATGTTAGTTCCTCCACCAAAAGTAAGACCTTCCATTATCTTAGAAACAGGAGAAAGAAGTGAAGATGATTTAACGCATAAATTAGTAGATATTGTTAGAGTTAATCAAAAGTTGATGGAGTATTTAAACGCAGGAACACCAGAAGTCGTTGTAAATGACTTGTGGGATTTATTACAATACCATGTAGCAACTTATTTTGATAACGAATTCCCAGGAATAATTCCTGCGAGCCATAGAAGTGGAAGACCTTTAAAAACACTAATGTCAAGAATTAAAAGTAAAGAAGGAAGATTAAGATATAATTTAGCAGGTAAAAGAGTCAATTTCTCTGCTAGATCTGTAATTTCAGTAGATCCAATGATAAAACCTTGGGAAGTAGGAGTACCAATAGAAATAGCTAAAACGATTACAGTTCCAGAAAGAGTTACTGAATGGAATATGGAACATCTAAAAGAATTTATAAAAAATGGGCCTAATAAATGGCCTGGAGCTAATTATATAATTACCCCTGATGGAAAAAGGAAAAAAATCTTGGAAGAGAATATTGAACAAATCTTAGAAGAGATTGAACCAGGTTATGTTGTTGAAAGACATTTGATTGATGGGGATATTGCTTTATTCAATAGACAACCGACTTTACACAAATTATCAATCATGGCCCATGAAGTAAGAGTTTTACCAGGAAAAACATTCAGAATCCATCCAGCAGTTTGTCCTCCTTATAATGCAGATTTTGATGGGGATGAAATGAACTTACATATTCCACAAACCGAAGAAGCAAGAGCTGAAGCAAGATTATTAATGCACATAACAAAAATGCTTATTACTCCAAGATATGGAAAAGTAATTATCGGAGCTACTTATGACGCATTATCAGGAACTTATATCCTAGTTAATAAAAAATGGAAAAAGAAAGAGGCAATTGAATTACTAATTGAATCCGGTGCTTTTGAAAGCGTAGAAAAATTACCTAACGAAGAAGAAATTGAAGGGATTAAGATAATTGAAGCTTTATTGCCAGAAATTGATTATGAAGATGAAAAAATAAAAATTAAAGATGGTAAAATCATTGAAGGTAGTTGGCATAAAGGACTAATTAAAGAAGGAGATGGTTCATTGATTAAAGAAATTTACTTTAAACTTGGGGAAAAAGAAGCTTTTGAATTTTTATATAAAATTTATAGATTAGGTATTAAAGTTCTAAATAAACATGGTTTAACACTAACAATTGATGATTCCAACTTACCAAAAGAAGTTAGAGAAAAAATTAAAGAATTAATTGAAAAGTCTTATGAAAGAGTAGACAAATTAATTAAGAAAAAAGAAAATAAAAAATTAAAACCACTTCCTGGAAAAACTTTAGAAGAAACTTTAGAGATTGAAATAGTTAGAGAGTTAAATGAATTGAGAACTGAAATTGGTAAATTAGTTGAAAATTCACTAAATCAAAACACAGGAACGATGATAATGAGTAAATCAGGAGCTAAAGGTAAATTATTGAATTTGGTACAGATTGGTGGATTAGTAGGACAGCAATCTATTGAAGGAAAAAGGATTGAATTTGGGTATAAAGAAAGGAACTTAACTTTATTTAAGAAAGGAGAGCAAAACCCTATTGCAAAAGGTTTTGTAGATAAAGGTTTGAGAGAAGGTTTAGATCCTATAAGCTTCTTTTTCACAGCTTTAACTGCTAGGGATTCTCTAATGGATCAAGCATTAAAAACCCCAGAATCAGGTTATTTATATAGGAGGTTATCTAATGCTTTAACAGATGTGAAAGTTAAAGAAAAAGGAGTAGTTTATGATGATGCAACAGAACAAGTTATTCAGTTCAAATTTGGAGAAGATGGTTTAAGTGTTGAAAAAGGAGAATTAGATTTGGATAAAATTGCTAAAGAAGTTATAAAAGAAACAGAAGTAAAGGCTAAATAAGAAGCTTTTTTTCTTTTATTTTTTGGAACGACTGCATTTAACATTGTCTTTTTTGAGATTTTTTCTTTCACCACTAAACAAAAAAAAAACACTTAATCTGCAACGGTTGCGTCCGTTGACACGCAAACGGGCTCGTTTGA
>CAZGMV010000062.1:0-3868 GCA_964526875.1 Candidatus Woesearchaeota archaeon
TCCCTTACCAAAGATGGCTTAGGACATCTAGCCCAAAAAAGTTTTTAAAGTTAACATTTTTTTAAATTAAGATGTTCTTTTTTGAGGGAAAAGAGATTTTTGTATTTAAGCCCTTTGTGTTAAAAGTAAAAGTGTTGTTTGAAGAAAAAGAGTTATTTTTAGTTGAAATTAACGGAAAAAAAAGAAAGATAAATAAAAAAAATTTGCTTTTTGCAGTCCAGGAAAACAATAAAATAATTTTTTTAAATGGGAATTCTTTAATACATAACCCTGTTAATAGAATAAAAAGATTTAAAAAAAGATTGTTATAATTAAAAAATGGAATTAAGATATTTCTTGATGGGTGTTATTTGTTCATTTTTAGCATCAACCTCACAATTAATTTTTAAAAAATCAGTAAGTTCTTTAAGAGTAAATTCTGATTTTTCGTTTAGTTTAGTTGTTGAAATAATAAAACAAAAAGCTTTTTATTTTCTCATGTTCGCGTTTGTCATTTATTTTTTAGGTTCTTTAATTTGGCTTTACCTCCTTAAGAAAATTGAACTGTCTGAAGCAGTATCTTTTATGATTTTAAGTTTTGTCTTAACTTTTATTTGGTCTGTTATTTTTTTAAACGAAATAATTACAATAAAAAAAATGATTGGAATTCTTCTAGCAATCTTTGGGATATTACTTATTACTTTTTAACAAATTAAATTCTAAAAACATCTTTAAATTTTAATTTTTCTTTTTCTTTAAGTTTTTTATCTTTTACTTCATATCTTATGATTATTTGTTCCTTAAGGTCAAAAACAACTACTTCTATATGCCCATTTTTTTTCGAAACAATAATGTCACTACTCTGGTCATTAATATTACTTAAATCAAAGTCTAACTCTTCTTTTCTAATAAAATCTTTTTCATTAATTTCTTTATAGTTTTCAAAGTTTTCTTTATTTATTAGTTTTCCTTCTCTACTATAACAAAAAGACTCTACTTCTTTTTTATTATGGTAATTTAAATAAAATTCTTTAGGTTTAATTAGAATACTTCCTAATTTCTTATTTTCATCAATTAATTCTTTAACTTTTTTAAACTTATTATTCATATTTTTTTAAACTAATAAAGATTTTATAAGATTTTAAACAAAAAGGATAAGGGCTAAAACTCATCTCTTTAGTACCATCATAGGAAATAACTACCTTAGTTGGAGTTTTATCAGCATTATAAGCTACAAAACTTCCCTTAAACGTTGGAAAATAACAAAGACCATTTTTATAATAAAAATCACAAACAAAAATAACTCTCTCATAACCTCTAAAGTAGACTAAATAAGCACTACATAGATTATTACTCATCAAATTAAGTTTTGGAGAAGGCAGAGGAGTAACTAAAAACTTTTTTCCATCCTTTTCAATTACTACATAGATTTTATTGTTTTCACAATAATAAACACTGTTTTTTTCAACACAAAAATTACTTAAGTTGTCTAGATAGTAACCTTCTAAAAGACAACCTATCAAAGCATTATTATTGTTTTCATCAATTAAACAAATCTCTCTGTAAGCTTTATCTCCTGCAATAACTTCCTCGGGCAATTTTTCAATTATATTGGTTTTTATATTCAACAAAGAAAAATTAAAAAAACCATTAATTAAAAATTGTTCATCATTTAAATCCCAAACAATTATCTTTTCAGATTTATACTTGATAACGTCATTTAAAACACTACTTATTTCAATAGCTTTTGATTTTACTTTTGTTAATTCTAACACTTTAGCATTTTCTGTCATTTTTTTGTTAATAGTGTTATAAAAAACAATTATCCCTATTAAAAACATTGAAAAAATTATTATACTCCCTATAACAGTGGTTTGACTTTTATTCCTTCTTTTTTTCCAGTTTTTCTCAAGCATCATTTTGAAACCCTTTATTTTTGTTGTCTTACCTATTTATATTTTTCAATTTTATCTAACCTCAACTTTTACTTCCTCAATATAACCATCAAAACAACCAAAGTAATTAAAATTAGGAATATATTTTTCTTTTTGGAAAGACAAAACAACTTTTTTATTTGAAACAGGAACTAAAACAATACTTCCTACTATCTTTGGAATATAACAAGTACTTCCTTCTTTTAAGATATTACAAGTTATGTAATAAGAAATTTTATCCATCTTTCCAGGTAGAGTTATTTCATAGATAGAACACAAACTCTCTCCTTTTTTAACCACTTTAAAAGAAGGTTTTAAAGAGATATAGTATTCTTTATCATCTTCAAGACCTATAGTAGCTCCCGGAACTTTTCTATAAGTAACACTTATATTGTCCAAAAAAGGATAATAACAAATTTTATAACCATTAAATCCTTCAAGATCTTCACATTTAGCGTTTTCTGCTAAACAATTTATTAAACTTCCTGTGGCACTATCAATTTCACAAATATCTAAGCTTACACCTTTTTTATTAATAATATCGTACCAACTATAAGTGTAAGGAGAATAAGGAACTTGTAAAAAATAATAAAAACCAAAAGAAGACTTGTCCACACTTAATCTTCCTTCAGTTATTGGAAAAGTATAAAATTGCTGTCTTTTAGTTTCTAAAACTTTTTCTAATCTATCTTTTAGCTGGATTAGGTTATACTCTACTTCCCTAACTACTGTTTTAGATCTAGATTTCTCTAATAAAGGCTTTATAAAGTAGTAAGATGATAAAAATACTGTAAAGGCGATAGTAAAAATAATTAAAAAACCTATAACAGCAGTAGCACCTTTTTTTACTATCATTTTTATACCTGCATTTTAATTAGATTCTCACCTTGTTTTTCTAATCTCTTTACTATATTAGTAGGACCTATTATTGTCAAACCTCCTTCCTTTTTGAACAGAATTTTGTTTAATAAACCACTTTGACTTTTTCTTATAGTAGAAATTTCAATACCTTTAAAAAAATTATCTACATTATTTATAACTTCTTTAATTATTTCTAACTCATCGGAAGGAGGGATAATAGTGTCAATTATAATGATGTTTTTATTTTTTAATAAAGTTATTATTTTTTTTATTCTTTCTTTGTCGTTCATTTTAAAATATTCGTTTGAGCTTATATAGTAGATATTAAATTCTAAATTGCTTTTTTTATTTTTTTTGTCGTTACTAATCTTTTTTTTAGGCATTGTTCTTCCTTTACTATATTCTTTTTAAAGTTTTTTTACTATTTTAGATTAATGAATACATTTTGTTTAAAGTTTTAAATTTTAACTTTTTCTTTTTGATATGGGAAAAAATTACTTGATTTATATGTTAATTATTTTGTTAAGTTCTTTAATTGGATGGTCAACAAATTACTTAGCAATTAAAATGCTTTTTTATCCAAAAAAAGAACTTAGATTTTTCATTTTTTCAATTCAGGGAATAATTCCAAAAAGAAAAGAAGAAATAATTGAAACTTTATCTGAAACAATAGCGAATGAATTCTTTGGAAAAGAAGGTTTAAAAAACATTTTAAATAATGAGAAAATTAATGACTTGCTTCTACAAGAAATAAAAACATTACTAAAAAAGGAAATTGATAAAAAATTTAACTCTTTTTTAGGTTTTACTATACCTGAAACCTTAAAATATTTCATTTATACTTTTATAGATGAATTTTTTGAACAAAATAAGCCTAAAATAAATGAAAAAATAAATGAAATAGTTGAAAAGATCTCTGAAGTTAAAAGTGAAGAAGTTATTAAAGATGTTGTAAAAGAAAAACTTTCTTCTTTAGAAGTTGAAAATATGGTTGAAATTTTAGAAAGATTAATTAAAAAGGAACTAAAAGTTATTGAATTAGTTGGAGCAGTTGTTGGTTTCTTAATTGGATTAATTCAAGTTTTATTTATTAT
>CAZGMV010000063.1:0-3857 GCA_964526875.1 Candidatus Woesearchaeota archaeon
ATAAGGTGAATTAAATGATAAGTAAATTATCTGAATTGGAAGATAAAAGAAACAAAGATTTGGAAATGTTAGTGTTATTAGTGCTTGGAAAAGCAAACGGTGAATTAAGTGTATTGCACTTACAAAAGATTATATATACTATCTGGAGATTTCATCCAGAGGTAAGAAAATTATTAGATTTTGAACCACATATAAAAGGGCCGTACTCAGAAGACTTAAACGAAATATTGAGAGAGCCAACTTTATTAAAAGATTGTTGGGAATATATACCACCAAAAAAATCCTCAAAATCTGAGAAAATAAAAGGAGGGTACATAAAGTTAACCAAAGAAGGATATAGAAAATACGAGAAAATGATGCATATTTTAGAACAAAAAAGTAAAGAAGATGAAAATATTTTAAATTTATTAGGTGCTGTGGATTTGGTTACTAAATTGTATAGCAAATTAGAATGGGATGAGTTGTTGTTATTATTATATACTGACGAAAATAACAAAGAATTCATAGAAAAATCAGAATTATCAAAAGAAATCCTTAAAAAATCTGATAGAATAATAAATAAATTGATAGCGAAAGAAATATATCCAGAAGAATTAAAAGAAAATTTGACTAAAAGAGTAAAATCAGCATGGTGGATAAAATGAATGTCGTTAGCGATACTTCTTTTTATATTGCTTTTCTATCAGAAGAAGAAATTAACGATCCAAATCTTTTAATAGAAATATTGGAAGAATACACTTTCCATATAGGGCAAGAAATATTAAAAGAAATTTCGGAAAAACATAAAAACCAAATAGAAGAAATTAATTTTATTAAATATGTCAAGTTTCATAAAAAATTTAACTATAGAGCTTTGTTAAGTATGTTGGGATATAAAGTACTTAAAAAAGGAGAATATGAAAGTATAGCTTTAGCTTACATTCTTCATGTGAACAATATGCTACATTGTTTGATATTAGATGACAATCCTGCTAGAAAATGGGTTAAGAAAAATATGCCTAATTTACATGAACATATAAAATATAGCTTACGGTTTTTAGTTGATTCTTGTTGTTCAGATAAGAAAATGACTAAAGAAAAAATAATCAACATTCTTAAAAAAGTAGAGCGATCAATAAGAAAAGGAAACAGACCATTTAATTTAACTAAAAAGAAAATGAATATAATAAACGAGTTAATAGAAGAGGTGGAAAAATGTTAATAGATGTTCATACTGAAGTTAAAGAACTAATTCCTTGTGAAGATATTCCTTCTCTAATTATAAAAAGAATAGAAATGAATAATACAAATTATTATACTCCTTTAAGGACAATATATATTAGTTCAGAAATTCCTGGAGATATTATAAAACGAATAGAAGAAAATAGAAATTTTATATTTGAAATAAATAGAGTAATATACTTAGATAAACAATACAATGCTATAAAAACCGCTTTTAGTGAAAATATTGATGAAAGGATAAAACACCAACTAAGAGTTAACGATACTATTGAAAGAAAAAATTTAATTATTTCTTTCTCTTTTTCAGAATTTCCAGACTTAAAATTAGGAAAAAACATATTCGGAGATTTTTTAGATGCAATTTATGAATATTCTTCTATTGTTTTTGTACCTCATGTAAGATATAGCAAAACATTAAGCACTGCTACAACATATAGTGCTGAAAGTTATTTAAAATATATAGATAAGTCTTTAAGAATTCTCTCAGAGAGAAATTCCAAACCTATATTTGTACCTTTGGATGTTGATTTCCCAGTAGAAACTAGAAACAAGATATTAGGATATTATGCTAAGTTAGGGCTAACAAATATCTGGATAGATTTAAAAGGAAAAACATTTAATAAAAGTCTTTCAAGAAAGATAAGATCTATCTATAGAGTTTCAAAAGAAATTTATGGTACAAATGCAAAGAATTTAGTTTTCTACTTAACAAACATTAGAAAAATACCAAGAGAACAAAAAAATATAGAAAAAATACCTCCTTCAGATTTTTTATGTTTCTTTAATTACAGTGATTTTGTGGGTGCTTCATTTAAAGGAATACAAAGATTTAATAAGGATGATAATTATTGGGAAAGAAAAGGATTCAAAAGCGAAGAGGAATATAAAAGATATTTATTAAGACGAGAAAGTAGTCTTTTTGAGTCAACTTCTTATTATTATGTGGCTCCAGAGTATATAAAATTTAATAATCAAACATTTGAGTCAATTAAGGAAATTACTTTATGTTATATAAACGAAAAGTTGCCTATTGCTTCTAAAATAAGCAACATGATTAATGGTTTTTTAACTTTAGATGAAATAAAAACTATTAGAAAAAAAGTCTTAAATGAGTATAGAATTGCAAATTATTTAAAAGAAAAAGATTTCTTTAAGAAAGAAGGAAAATCTCTTTTAGAAGAGTTACATCCAATAAAAGAAAAATCTCTTTTTGATTTTGAGTTATAAGTTTTTTGCTTTGAACACATCAACCATGTTATTTCATATATAAAACCATTAAAAACACTAACTCACAACTACTCTATACAAAACTGTATATTATATACTAAAGTAGAAAATTAAAATTTTTGTTTATTAACCATATTATGTTAATAAACAAAAATCGCAGAAAAATATACTAAATCTCTTCATTTTTAGCTCGTTTATTAACTTTGGTTTATAAACGTATAAACGTCATAAACATTCGTTTATTAAGTTAATAAACCTTTATTTTTTAAAATAAAACATACCTAAAACCCTTATTTTTAACGTTTATGGTTTATGGTTTATAAACAACTCTGCAAATTTTTGAAAAAATTTAATATTATTTTATATAAGAGATAGCACACTAATTAGTGTGCAACATGATTATATATAAGCGTAAAAAATTAAATTTTTGTCAATTATTTTTAAAAATCAATTGACATAAAACCAAAATAAAAACCCTTTTTTCCATAAAAATAACAAAGTCAATTGATTTTCGTTAATTGACGAATTGACGCAATTGATTTTTGTCAATAAATCAATTGACTTTATTTATTTTTAAAATAACTCGCAAAAATTCCTTTTTTATAACGTCAATTGTCAATTATCAATTGACGAAAAAACGCCTTTTTTTATAAAAAATAATATATAATACATATAACGTAAAAACACCTTTTTATAAAAATAGGGGTTATATAAAGGTTTTTATGGGGTTTAACTTAGATTCTTGAGTTGTCGGACAATTGTCGGACAAATCTAAGAATTTCCTCTACCACTTTGATATAACGATAATATCGTTATAATATTATTTTGATATATATTAGGTTCGAATTTCGAACCTTTAAAATAATATATGCCATAATTAGAAACAAGGTTGAAATTTTTGGTAGGAATCTTACTCTAAATTTTTAGGTTTCAGGTATTTAAAACCTTCAAAAATCACATTCTTACTCATTCCTACTTAATTCTTACAGTTTTTGTAGGAATCTTTCTTTTGTTAGTAGGAATCCAAGTAGGAATTTAGTAGGAATGAGTAAGAATTGAAAAAATCAAACTTTTGACTAGGTAAAATCTTAAAAATCGAAGTAAGATTCCTACCAAAAATTTACAACCCTTCTTCTTTTTATTATTAAGTATATAGTACGAGTAGCCTTTAAATGTGGTGTTGTTTCTATCTCTATGTTGGGAGTCTGTGGGTTTTCATCTTACTTCTTCTTTAAATTTTGAGCAATTGTTACCAATTACATTCTGTGAATAACTTTGTTTAAATTTTGTAGTGTTGTTTAAAATACTGATTAAAAAACTTAAAAGTATCGAAATGACACAAATAAAAATAAAACTAATTACTAAAAAACTAAGAAAATTACCATTCAAAAATATTTTTACAGAGTTTT
>CAZGMV010000064.1:0-3810 GCA_964526875.1 Candidatus Woesearchaeota archaeon
GAAGAAGAACCTGTGATAAAGATTCTATATTCTTCATCAATTAAAGTCCTTGCCAAACTTTCCCAATTTTTTATATTTTGTATTTCGTCTAAAAGAATGACATCCGTTTCAAAAAAACTAGATTTAAACAAACTAATAACTTCCAAAACTTCTAAAGGTTCTAAATATTTAAGTTCTATACTTTCAAAATTAAGATAAATAAATTTTTTGTATTTGTTTTTTAAATAGTCTAAGAGATAATAAGTTTTTCCAACCCTTCTAGGACCAATTAGTGTTATTACTTTGTTTTCTACTTCTTCCATTTTTAAATCTCTTTTAATAATCTTTAAATCTTCAATTTTTTTGATCATTTTTTCAAAATAATTTAAAACAAACTTTTCTTTATACATTTTATTTATTGATGTGATAAAATTTTTAAAATTTTTCTCTATAATTAAGAAATTTAATAGATTTTTATTCTTTTAAAAAAATTAGATAAACTTATTCTAACAATCACTTCCATAAATGTATTAATTTTCTTTTTCTCTTTTTCAATAACTTAGAAAATTATTTGTTTTAAATACATCGTTGCATAACCGCCTTTTGGAAGAAAAAAACTTAAATATTTTTCTGTTTTTTTAAAACCTTTAACATCAATAACTACTTTTCTAAAGTCTCCTTTCAGCCTTAGGTCTTTTAATAACTCTTTTAGTTCTTTCCAGTTAAGATTAAAATTGTCTAAACAATTAAAGATAGTATCATTTAAATCTTTCTCTTTAATTTTATAACCTAATATAGGCCAATTATAAGGTAATTTATCATCTTCCAACCTTTTTAGAAACAAAAAAGAGAATTCTTTTTCTTTAACAAAAATCAAATCTTCTTTATCAAAATTATTTAGAATAAATTCTTTTAAACTTTCGTTCCATATAAAACTCAAAAAACTGTCAATCCAAAATCTTTCAAGCCAGTTTAAATTTTTTGGTTTAATTTTTTTCGCTTTTTCTTTATTATTAATCAATTTTTTAATTAAATTTAAACCTTTTTCCCAATTTCCCTTAATTCTTTGTAAATCATAATAATTTAACATTTTATTTTTCTTTTTAATTTTATAGTTGCAATTTCCATGATAAATAAAAAACTTATTCCCTTCCAAAAAACCTGGTTTGATTTTTCTCTTTATTTTTCCGACCTTCTTTAAAACAAAGAACTTATCTTCTTCAAAGTTTCTTATTATTTTTCCTTTATCTTCGTTAAAACTAACAAATTGAAAAGTTAAAGCGTTCTTATCTTTCAAACCCGCATAAGAAAAACCAAGTTTTTTTGATAATTCCCAAGTGTTATATCCTTTTTTAGCTAGTAAATATAAGTAAAAATTACTGCCTTTTTCAAAATTAGCTATTTCTTTGACTATGAAATATTCTGGCTTTTCTTTGATATTCCAATTAAAAATTATTTCTTTCATGTTATTTAACCCTTGAAGTTAATAAAGAAATGTCAATCAAACTAAGTTTAAAAATTAAGAATACTAGTAAATAGCTAAAAAGTAGAGAAATTAAAAAATTTCTTAAGTTTCTATTGCTGTAGAAAAAGAAGAAAGATAATAGAAAGATTATGAAAAATGAAAAATATAAAGGAAAGGTGAAATCCTCTTTTATTAGGAAAGTTAGAAAGAAAAATATGAATGATAATTTTAGGACTTCTGATAAGTTAATTAAGTTGTAAATGAAATAACTTTTTTTTCCTGTTTTGAATAATTTATAGAAGTAAAAATTAAAAAGCAATAGTATTAAAAAACTAATAGGGAATAAAAAGAGTAAGTAATTGTTTAAGTTCAAATTAAATATGAAATTTGTCAAATAAATTGAAAAGCAAAAAACATTTAAGATTAGGAAAATTAAGTAGATAAAAGACAAATCCTCATTTTCTCTTTTGTGTATGTGGTAAAACAATAAAGGAAGTGTGCTAAATAAATAAAGAATCCAAACGAAAAAGAAATATTCTTTTTTAAATATCAAAATATTTCCAAAAAACAGGAAGAAAGATAAAGAAATAGCAGTATTTATTAAATTAAAATCTCCTAATTTCTTTTTTTCAGTATTTCCTTTTTCTTTAATTTCATTAAAAAAATTAAATCCTTTTTTTGAAATTTTAATTTTTTTATTAAATTTATTTGGATCATAGACTTCCATCTTAACACCTCTAGCTACTCAACCAAAAATCCCATTCTTTAAACCAGAACTTTTCATTTAATAATAAATAAATTTCTTTTTTCTTATTTCCATTAATTTTATATATTTTTTCTTTACCTTTAATTTTTCCTTCATAGATGCCATTTTGAGGTTCTATTATAAATCCTTCTATTGGTCTCAAAGGATTTGATTCATTTAAAAAAGCTAATTGACAATGTCCTCTTTCTTTATCTACTTTATAACAAACAACTGTTGGGATTAATAAACTAATGTCTTCCTCTAAATAAGAATAGTCTTTTAAAATATACTCGTAATTATTTTCTCTATATAAAACAACTTTATCCTTGTCATCTTTAACTAAGATCTTTAAATACTTTACATTTTCCTTTTCTTTGAAGTAATTAACTAATTGCATAAAAAAGAAGCTCCAATCTTCGCAATCTCCACCTTTATCTTTTAGAAATTCTTTAATTCCTTTTAATTTATCGTCACTTTCTTTCTTATAAGATAAATTAAATTTGCTTCTTAAAACATAAATAGCACAACCTAAATTAAGTACTCTATTTTTTAGACAATAATCATGAACAGTTTTTATTATTTCATTAGGAAAATTTATATTTTCTTCTAAAAACTTAAAAAAACTTGGATTTTCATTTTTAAGAAACTCGTTTTTTTTCTTTTCACAAATCTTTAATTTCCTTTTAGTAATATTAAACATGTCTTTCAAATCTTTTATTTCTTTATTTAACTTTTCAATTTCTTCCTTTTTGTTAACCAAATCTTTTTTTAATGTATTAATCCCTTCACTGTTTGTAATTAAACTTTGATTTTTTTTAGCAACTTCTTTATTTTGAGAAAAAGAAACAAGCAAATAAATACCTAAAATCAAAGCCAAGCTAATAAAAGTTAAGATAACGAAAAAATTGGATTTTTTTAAAGTTTTTTTGTTCATTTTATTCAATCTTAAACCATTTTTTTACTTTTTTGTTTGGTTTTATAAGCCCTAAATTAGCCAAACAATCTAAATAACCCCATAAATAGTTAGATAACTCAAAAGTTTTTATTATTTCTTTTTGTTTATCAAAATAAAGCAAGTCTTTAAAATATGAATTAATTAAATTAAATAAATCCTCATTTTCTTTTTTTAGTTTTTTAAATTCTTCTTCCATTTCACTAAACACTATTTTTAGTTTTTCAATTTCTCTTTTGTTGTAATAAATTAATTCTTCAATTTCTTTTTTTAAATTTTCTTTATTACTCATTTTTAATCCTGAAATTTTCTTTAAATTTTTTAGTTAAGATAAATTTGTAAAACCTTCCTTCTTTTTTGATTTTAATCCAACCTTCTTTTTCCAATTTTTCTAGAGCTTTTTTTGCTTTAGCTCCAAAAGTCTTATATATTTCTGAGTAAGAGTAATTACTTACAATCATAGAAAGTATTTTTAATTCTAAGTCGCTTAGTTCAGGTTTAATAAATTCTTTAACTATGTTTAAATATTTCTCTCTAACCTCAAACCTTGCTTTTTTAGAATATTTATCGTAAAATATGTAATAAGGCCTATCTTTTAAATCTTTATTTATCTTTTCAATTATTTTTTCTAACTCTTTTTCCTCTAAGTTTAATCTTTCAGCTAATTCT
>CAZGMV010000065.1:0-3806 GCA_964526875.1 Candidatus Woesearchaeota archaeon
TAATATACAAAATTAAAATACCTAAGACTGCATAAACTAAGTAGAATAATTTATTGGCTTCTTTACAATTAACTATAAATTGAGCATTTCTTTTACTCTTACTGATGATCAAAACTGGTTTGTGATGTATAATCACAAAATTTATAAATTTAGGCTATCCTAAAATTTTTTAAAACATTAAATTGCTTTTGTTGTGTTAGTGAAGTCTTTAAATCTTATAGAAAAAATAAAAAATTGTTAGTTTATTTAATTATCTATTGTGCTTTAAAGTAGAAAACTTCTACTTAAAAGTCAAATTCTTGTTTAAGGATTAATCTCATCAGTCCAAACAAAATAATGTGTTTCAACAATATAATTACTGAAAAAAGTTTTTAATAGATTAATCTCAATATTTTCTACTGCTTGATATTTATCAACAACATTCTTATACCAAAGCATTCCAAAATAATCTATTAAAGGAATCTTTTTTTTTCCTTCAATAAATCCACTTTGTTCACAAATTTCTGTTGGAGTACATTCTAAAGCCTTAATTATAATCATTCTTGGTGGTAAATACTTAACACCATAATCTAAGGTTTTGTTTTTATAATAAATAACTAAATAACCTTTCTTTGTTTCATTGGTGTAGAATTTAATTAAGTTCATTCCTTCTCCAATTTCTTTGGCTTCTAAAAACGTTTTTTCACTTGATTTAGCGTCTAAAATAGGATCTGTGGTTAAAAGTTCTAGATAGATGTTTGAATTAGAAAAGTTTGATATATTATAAGTTATGTTTAAACCCCATAATTCTCTATATATCTTTAAATAACCATAAGGTTGAAAAAAATTATAAGGTGTTAAACTTTTAATTTTATAATAGGCCAACCAATAAGTTTGAATTTCTTTATCATTAACTTTTTCTTTAAATAAATCAACAAATTTCTTTCTGCTTTCCGAATTCTTTACTAGTTCTTTATTAAAATAAATTTTTGAATAGTCTAATATATAAGGGCTAATTGAAAAACCCAAAACTTTTACATTTTCTAAAGAAGAGTTCCAATTTGGTGGTAAACCATAATAACCAAAAATTTTTTGTTTTATTGATTGTTCTTTAACATAAAAAAGTTTTTCTTTTAATAGACTTTCAACTTTTGGTGTTTGGTTATTTATAAAGTAAACCATAGAAACAATTAAGATAATAAAAGCTACAAAAGCCATTAAAAATTGGATATTTAATTGTGTCTTTTTCTTCTTTTTAATTTTTTTGGATTTCATTTAACCAATTCTTAAATAAAGTCCAAAAAACTTTAAAAAATTGTAAGATGCTTTTATTATTTATTTAAAAAATCTTTTATATGATCTAGACTTGTTTTCCAGATATTATTTACGCTTTCCCAAGTGTTATAAGCAATATGTGGTGTAATTAAAACTTTATCCTTGAATTTATGCATTAATTCCATTATTTCTCCAAATTTAATTAATTCTTCCTTGCTAAACAATTCTAGAGCTTCACTCCCTTTCATTTCACAAACCTTAAATGTTTTTTCTCCTTCCATAACGTCTAAACCAACTCCTTTTATTTTTCCACTTTTTAGACCTTCTAATAAAGCTTCCATTTCAATTACAGGACCTCTTGAGACGTTAACTATAACAACACCATTTTTTAATAGTTTAATATTGTCTTTATTTAGCATATGTTTTGTTTCTGGTAGCAAAGGAACATAAAATGAAAGAATATCTGCTTCTTTTAAAATATCCTCAAAATTTTTATAGATTACCCCTTTCTCAATCAGTTCTTGTTTTGGAAATTTATCATATGCTAAAACTTTCATTCCAAACCCCAAAGCAATTTCACAAGCCACACTTCCAATTTTTCCAGTCCCTATTATTCCAATAGTTTTTCCTTTTAACTCAAAACCTCTTAGATTAACATCTTTAGCACTGAAATTATATTCTTCTTCTAATGTTTTTCTTAAATTTCTTATGACTGCTAAAAGTAATAAGAAAGAATGTTCTGCTACAGAATGAGGTCCATAAGAGGGACAATTTTTAACTTTAATTCCTCTTTTTTTAGCATATTCCAAATCAATATGGTCCAGACCTGCAGATCTTGAGACAATTAACTTTAAATTAGGACACTTATCTATAAACTCTTTATCAATTTTTGAATAGATAAAAATTGAAATTATATCATAATCTCCAGGTTTTGCAACATCTTGACTAAAATAAAGCTTTACATTTGGCAAGTTACTTAATTCTTTTTTTATCATTTCTTTTTCCCAACCTTCCAATTCAAAAAAAGCGATCTTGATTGTTTCTTTGTTATTCAAAGATTTTTTCATTTTTTTAACAACTTTATCCAAAACTTTTTTAACCATAAAAATTTTTTAAAAGCCAATTTAAAAAATTATTTTAGAATTAAAGAGTAATAAAATAAGATTAACCTTGCTAAGTAGTATAAAATATTTAAGAATTATTGTTGAAAATAAAAACTAATGGAGAGTCAAGAGAACGAAATCTTTTTAGTGAAGAAAGATCTTTTAGAGATGAAAAACATTGTTTTTAGCGTAGAGAAGAAATTACTTGATTTGCTTGAAGAATTCGAGCAAATTATTAATGAAGAGAAAGAAATAATTAAAGAATTTAATCAAAAATTAAACTCTTTGGAAGAACTAGAAAGAATTGTTTTAGAGAATAATAAAGAATTGAAAGAAATAAAGGAAAAATTAAATAAAAAGAAGATAATTTGGTAGTTAATAACTACTTAATATAACAACATTTATTTAAGAGTAGTATTAAAATTTTATAGTAAATTTTTGTTTTTAATGATTAATCTGTTTTTATTGATTTGTTTCAAAAAATAAAAATAAGTAAAAAAGGTGGTAAAATGATTTTTGATAAGATCTTCGGTGGAAAAAAAGAAGAAAAAAAATTAAATGATGTAGAAAAGATTAAAATGGCTATCGATAAAAAGAAAAGTGTAGCTTCTCAAGATAATAATAAAAATAATCTAGTAAATCCTTTGGTTAAAAATCAAAATAATGTTGTTAACCAAGAATTAGTAGCTCAGAATACTCCAACTTTGACAATACAACCAACAACTGCAGAAATTGGACAGAGTAATACAAAGTCCTTAAGTAATAGTAGTAATAGTAGTATTAATAATACACAAACCCGAAATGTTAATAGTTTAAGTCAAAATATTGTTTCTCAAAATTCTTCTGGTTTTTCTCCTATTAGCCAAACTATTCCACCAGTTCAACAGCAAAAAGAAGTTGTTCATTCAATATCTAATTCCCAAATTCCTTCTAACAATTTGGGAACGAATAATCAGACTACACAATCAATTGATTTGAATAATTTAAACCAAGAATTAAATAGTTTAGTTTTAAATGATTCTCCAAAACAAGATGAAACTACTTCTGAAAAAAGAGAGTCTACTCTTGTTTTTGGAGAAGAACACTTAGATACTAAAAGAGAAGAAGAAGATGGAGAAGAACTGTTTATTAGGCTGGATAAGTATGAGGAAATTGTAAAAACTATTAAATTAATCAAAGATAAAATAAATGAAAATGAACTAATTTTAGAAAGAATTGTCAATATTAAGAAGGAGGAAGATGCTAAGCTAAATAAATGGGAAAATGAATTGAGGAGTATTTATGAAAAAATTAGAATAATTGAAGAAAATTTAAAAAATGTCAAATAAATCTTTTTCTTTAATTTTTTATAGGGTAAAAAATAAAAAAAGGTTTTTAAATGTTCTTTTTAGTATTAAAAATTCTTTAAGAGTTTTAGCTGAACTAGGAAAATCATGAGACCAATTAGCA
>CAZGMV010000066.1:0-3719 GCA_964526875.1 Candidatus Woesearchaeota archaeon
TATTTTACTAATTTTTCCTTCCTCTTTGCTAAGCAATAATTTTAATTTTTTCTTTTTAATCACTTATTTTTTAATACATCGTTTCTTTATAAATCTTTTTACTTACCAAGCAAATAAAAAAGTTTTTTATAAATACAATATTTTTATTTTAATTTATGAGTAAGTTCTTAAGAAATGGAAAAGCTCTAATTTTAGCTTATGACCAAGGAATTGAACATGGGCCAGAAGATTTTTTGAATAATTATGGCTGGAATCCAGAGTACATCTTAGAATTAGCAGAAAAAGGCCCTTTTACTGGGGTTATTTTACATAAAGGTATTGTTGAGAAATATGTAGACAATAATTTTAACGTTCCAATTGTTTTAAAATTAAGTGGAAAAACTAAATTAAACCCTAAATTAAAACAAAATTTGATTTGTTCTGTTAAATACGCAGATAGATTGGGTGTAAAAGGAATAGGTTATACAATTTATCCTTTCTCTGAATATGAAGGGGAAATGTTAGAAACTTTTCAAAAAATTTATGAAGAAGCTAGAGAATTGGGAAAAGAAATATTTCTTTGGGCTTATCCAAGAGGAAATAAAATTGATGAATATAAAACTGAAAACATTGCTTATGCAACTAGATTAGCAGCAGAGTTAGGAGCTGATTTTATTAAAGTTAAATACAATCACAAACCAAAAGAATACAAATATGTTGTAAAAAATGCTTTAAAAAGTAATTTAGTTATTGCTGGAGGGAAAAAGGTTGATAAAGAAAAACATTTACTAAAAATGGTTGAAGAAGTGGTAAGTTTAGGGGCTAAAGGTTTAGCAATTGGTAGAAATATTTGGCAAAGAGGAGAAGAAGAAGCTTTAGAATTGGCCAATAAAATAGCAAAAATTATTTGGAGAAATGTTTAGGCTTGTACAATCCACAAAAAATTATTTTTAGGATTTTTTATTATTAGTTCTCTATCTTTTAGACCATAATATTTCTTTTCTTTTTCCTTTTTATTATTGTTGCTCTTATAACTTTCTCCATACAGAGCTTTCTTAGTTTCTTCGGCTATATCTCTGATAAAAAAGAACTTATAAATTTAGATTTTTATTTTGTGGAAACTTTATTTTCCATTTTCTTTTTTGTTTTTCTTGTTTTCTTTTCTCTTTTTAAGTCTTTAAAATCTTTTAAAACTAATTCCCAAACTTCTTCTATTCTTTCAACAGTGTAAATTTTAATGTTTTTCTTAATTTCTTCCTCTAGATTTAAATCTTTTTCATTCATTTTTGGAATGATAACATTTTTTATTCCTGCTTCATATACTGCTCTAATTTTTTGATTTACTCCTCCAATAGGTAGAACTTCTCCTCTAATTGATAAAGAACCTGTCATCGCGAAATCTTGTCTTACTTTCAGATTTTTTAAAGCTGACAATATAGCTGTTGCTACTGTAATTGAAGCACTATCTCCCTCAACACCTTCATAAGTTTGTAAAAATTGGATGTGGATGTCGTAATCTTTTAAATCGTCACCAAACATTTTTTTGATTACTGTTGAAACATTTTGAACAGCTTCTTTAGCAATTTCTCCTAATTTTCCAGTAGCTATTACTTTTGGCTCTCCAGTAGCTTTAGTAACTTCTGCTTCTATTGGTAGAACAATCCCTGCTTTTCCACCAATAACTGCTAATCCATTTACCCTACCAACTTCATAACCTTTATTTTTTATTAATTGGTATTCTTTCTTAACTTCAATCATCTTATCAGCAATTTGCTCCTCAACAGTTTTAGCTAGTTTTAAAGCTTCTAATACGTCTTCTCTTTGAACTAGTTCATGTCCTTTTTCAATAGCAATATCTCCAGCAACTTTAATTAAACCAGCTAATTCTCTCAATCTTAAAGTTAATTTACCCCTCATTGCTCTCCTTCTTGCTTCATTAATTACCTCTTGAACAGCTTCCATTGTAAAGTGTGGGATTTTACCGTCTCTTTTAACCTCCTGGGCAACAAATCTAACTAATTTAGCCCTATTTTCAGGAGTATCTTCCATTTCATCTTCCATGAATACTTCATATCCTTCTCCAATTATCCTTGATCTTAAAGCAGGATGCATTTTTTGCAAAGCATCTAAATTCCCAGCTGCAACTAGAATAAAGTCACAAGGAACAGGATCTGTTCTAACCATAGCTCCGCTACTTCTTTCACTTCTCCCAGTAATAGGCATTTTTTTCTCTTGCATTGCTGTTAATAAGTCTTGTTGCATTTCAATACTCAATGTAGCTATCTCATCAATAAACAAAACCCCTTTATGTGCCTTATGAATAGCTCCAGGAATAACTCTTTCATGGGCAGGAGTTCCTAAACCTCCACTTTGTAAAGGGTCGTGTAGAACATCTCCTAATAAAGCACCTTCATGAGCTCCTGTTGCATCTACAAAAGGTGCTTTAGTTTTCCCACAATTATTAATTAATAATTTTGGAGATAATATTTTCTGTTGAGGAATATTTAGCCTTTGCATAGCAGCAAATGAAAAGAATACTAAAAAAACTAATAAAGAAGATGTAATCAACATAGCAGCGGCCATTATGTCTCCTACATAAGGTCTTAATAACCAAGGTATTGCTAAAATAATGAAGGATACTATTAAAACTGTAAAGTTGTTGGTTTTTATCGGCTGATTCATTAGTTTGTATCTTTGAATTATTTTTTTTCCTTCACAGGCAGGAACTTCTTGTATTTTTGGATTGTTCTCATCGTCAGGATTTGGATAAACCAAAATATCACTTAAATTAGTATGTGGTAACAATTCTGCTAGTCCTTTAGCAAGTAATGACTTACCTGTTCCAGGTTCTCCAATTAATAAAACGTGTCTTCTTTGTTTAGCAGCTTTTTTTATTATTTCAACAGCTTTATCTTGTCCTATAACTTGATCAATTATTTTTTTAGGAACGACAACCTCTTTGGTACTTTTAATCTTAAGTAGTTCTTCCCAACTTTGTAATTTTTCTTCTTTTTCATTTTCTTCTTTTTTAATGATGTTCTTTAAAACCATGTTTAAGCTTTGTAGATTTATTTATAAATTATTATGACTCTCAAAAATTAATAAAAATTAGAAATTTACTCAATTATTTGACGAATTTATAATCACATACTATTTCTTTCCTTCCCATTAAATTACTTTTTATTGAACATATTTGTACAAAATTGCTCTTTTCTTTATTAGAGAAAAAATCTTTTATTTTATTTTTTACGTTCTCATTTTCTATTATAGTATTTGCTTTATCTGGAGGTAATAGAAGTAATAAATTTCTATTTTCGTAAGAATTTTCTTCGAGTTTTAATTCTTTTTCTCCTATAAACATTTTTATTCCAATTAAGTAGATTATTATTGGTAGAATAAGTAGAAAGTAGTAAAAAAACTTAATAATGTAGAAAGCCTGAGATTTTTTGAATTTCTTTTTCATTTAATTTTTATTGTCGTTTTTGTTTTCTTTGCTTTTAACTTCTTCTTTAATTTCTTGTTTTGTTTCTTCTCTCTCTTTTGTTTCTATTTTAGCATCAATCAAATTTGCATAAGCAATATTGTCTTTTTTAACAACTTTTATTTTGTAGTAAGTTGGGGGGTTTTTACCTCCATTTTTCCAAATATATTCATTTAGTTCTTTCCCTAACTTAACTTCTTCTGTTTTCATATGTCTTTTTAAAAATTCTTTTACTAAGCTAACTGCTTTTTTAGCCCTT